>CALFIZ010000050.1 GCA_937877575.1 uncultured Marinilabiliales bacterium
TCAGTGGCTTTCAGATAGTTGTCGAATAAATCGCGAACTATTTGATGATCCATTGTTGCTCCCTGCGATATCCCGCCGTGTTCGGGGGAATAGGAAGGATTGGATACGTAGTAGCCATCATCGTCCAACGTGAGATAATCGACCCAGAAGCGGACGGCCTCCTCCATTGACAGATATGCCTTATAACGCAGGAAATCAGTATCTTGTGTGTATAGATAGTGTTCCCAAAGATGACGGCATAGCCATGCGCCTCCGGCAGGAAAGAAAGCCCACGGCATGTCTTCCCCGACAGCAGTGAATCCGAACGGATTGTTGATGGTGTTGACCGTCCAGCCGCGCGCGTTGAAGAACTGCTGTGCCGTAATGCTGCCCGGGAGCTTCAGCGTCGGGATGTATTCCAGCAATGGCAAGGCACATTCGCTGAGATTGCAGATTTCTGCAGGCCAGTAAAGCATCTGTTCGTTGATGTTGCAATGATAGTCGCATGACCACGGCGGGGTGGTGCTGTTGTTCCAACGCCCCTGCAGATTCAGCGGCATCCCACCTTTACGCGAACCGGAAATCATCAGGTATCTGCCATATTGAAAATACAATTCTTCTAATCCCGGATCGTTGCCGTAGTCGGCATAATCTATGAGTCGGAGGTTGACCGGCAGTTCGTTGCGACCGTCACCCAACTCTATTTCGACTCTGTTGAATAATTCCTGATAGTCAGCAAGTTGTGTGTTTAAAACTTGCTGATATGTCTTGGTGCCGAGTTTCGACATGATGTCGGCACAGATGCTCATTGGATTGTTGCCGGTGTATGACGGAAACTCGTTTTTGTATGAAGTGGCAGCAGTGCTGTAAAAATCAATATACTTCGCATTTTCGATGTTTATGGTGTTGTCGGCGCAAGTGATTTGTCCGTCGGAGCCGATTTTCGACATCACATAGAATTTCATGTTATTGTCCGAGATGTAACCTGACTTGCTGATAATGTCGCCATACATCTTGAAATCTGACGTGTAATGCGGTGAGATTAGGGAGATGCTATAAGACACAGGTTTCGACGACTCAAAATGATAGACCATGATTCTGTCGGGGTAATCGCCGAAATATGTTCTTTTGAAATCTATCTTGTCGGCGGTATATTCAACGAATCCGTGTCCCGTGTTCAGGTCGATGCCGCGTTTGTAATTCTTTATGCTGTCGTGGTTGCATCCGGTGATATAGATGATATAGCTGCCGAGGTTCTGCTGTGCTCCGAACTCCCCGTAGAACTGAGAAGGATAGGCGTATTGGATTTTGCTTGTAAGCTTCTCTTGTGCAAGTTCCTTGGCTTCATCGAATTTGCCATCTTTCATGAGCTTTCTAAGTTGCGGAAGGCATTTGTAGGCGTCATGATTGTTGTTTCCGAAGTTATAATTGGGATTTGAACCTGGGCCGCCTGTCCATAAAGTACCTTCGGTAAACTGTATTTCCTCAGTTGGGACACCTCCGTAGAACATGCTTCCGATATATCCGTTTCCTATTGGCAATGCTTCTGTCATCCAATCGGTTGCAGGGGTATTGTACCAAAGTATCAAATCCTTGTTGCCTGTTTCTTCTGCGACTTCCTGCCGTTTCTGGCATGATGCAAGAAGTACGCACAGCAGCAGGAATAAGATGTTTCTGTTCATTTCGGAGTGTATGGAGCTGAAGGTTATTTGTTCAGTCTGATGGCAGTGCCGCCGCCCGGTGCGAGATGGACGGATATCTTGCCGTTGGTGATTTTTTCTGTGGACTTCACATAGTCGGAAGCTGTCTTGTCGGCGTTGGCTCCGTCCTTGAAAATCTCACATTCCGTGAAATAGCCTAATACATTGGTATTGATTTCTATGTCTCTTGGCGTCCAGTTGTTGATGGCTCCGATATACCAGTCATTGCCTTTTCTGCGGGCAATGACAACGTAGTCGCTTAATTTGCCGTCCAATGAGATGGTTTCGTCCCATGTTGTCGGTATCTCTGCTATGAAATCGGTGCATTCCTGATTGTTTGTATAGTTTACAGGGTTGTCGCAAAGCATGTTGAAAGGTGATTCGAAAATCACGTATTCAGCGAGTTGGCGGCATCTTGTGCCCTGGCTCATGGGTTCCGTATATACGCCTCTGAAGTTGCTCTTTGTGGCATTTCTCATGGCACCCTGTGTGAAGTCGAAATAACCTGCAACCTGACGGATGAAAGGAATCGTGACTTCGTAGTTTACAAGGTCATACTTTTCAACCGAAGGTATCCATTTTGCCTGTTCGAGTCCCCACACTCCTTCACAGTTGAGGACGTTTGGATATGTGCGGCACAGACCTGTAGGCTTGTAAGCACCGTGAAAATCAATGAAGAGATGGTATTTTGCTGCTGTTTCGGCCATTTTGTAGTAGAAATCCACAATTCTCTGGTCATCTCTGTCCATGAAATCCACCTTGAAACCTTTTATGCCCATTTCGGAATAATGCTTGCAGACATGCTCCATGTCACGGTCCATGGCATAATAACCTGCCCATAGTACAATGCCCACATTTTTGCTTTTGGCGTAGTTGACAAGTTCCTGTAGGTTTATTTCTGGAACCACCTTGAACAGGTCGGCCTGCTTGTTGACAGCCCAGCCCTCATCAAGGATTACGTATTCTATGCCGTTTTTGCTTGCAAAGTCGATGTAGAACTTGTAGGTGTCGTTGTTTATGCCTGATTTGAACGGTACTCCCGAAATATTCCAGCAGTTCCACCAGTCCCAGGCAACCTTACCGGGTTTTATCCAGCTTATATCCTCAACTCTTGACGGAGAGGCGAGTTTATAGACCATGTCGTTGTTGGTGAGTTCATAATCAAAGTCGGAAATGGTAATCAGGCGCCATGGAAATGAGCGTCTGCCACAGGTTTTGGCGATAAAACCCTCTCTTTCGGTGACTATTTTCTGAAGCATGTTGTGACCACCCTGAATTTCACTTTTCGGGTATGTTGCATAATGCCCCTTTAATGAATAATTGCGGCTGCTGTTCTTAATAAGATACATTCCCGGATAGTCTTCAAGGTCGGCCTCGGTGATGACAGCTTTAATGTTTTTGTCATATTTGATAAGCA
The DNA here is from genome assembly GCA_937877575.1 of uncultured Marinilabiliales bacterium. GTDB lineage: Bacteria > Bacteroidota > Bacteroidia > Bacteroidales > BM520 > RGIG7150. Next base: position 3,097 of record CALFIZ010000050.1, read on the forward strand.
CAGGCAAAAACGCAATTTTATCATCTGATGTTTCCGATAATTTTGCTGTCGTGTATTGGGCTTCAAACGAACTCATGTACTGCTTCTCCAAGATGGTGCCGAAATCCTGGTCGCGTGCCTCAGGATAGGGCATCATTGTCGTATAATCCTTTATGAAATTGAATTCGGCGAGCTCGTCTTCAACAATGATGTCTTTTTTGAAATCGGTTACAAAATGGTATGCAACACCTTCATTGTAGGCTCTGAAAACAATCTGGTAGTCGCCTTTAAAACTGAGAACCAGTTCGTTATAATTGTCGATTATTTCGCTCTTCTTGTAAAAAGGCGAAGATATAGTCTGATTAACTTTATTGATTTTCGATTTGGTGAATGACGGTTTTATGCCGGGTGAAACTTTACCATCAAGTTTCATGGCTATGGCGCAGTCCTGCAAGATTATAACATTGCCGTGTGTTACCGAATAAGTCACGTTTTCAGATGATATTTTCACTGTCACTTTGTTAACTCCGTTTGGAGACTCAATGTTGTAGATTTTCTGTGCTGAAACAGTTGTGGTAATTACAGCAAGTATGACAAGCATTAATATTTTTTTCATATTTGATTGTTTGACAGATAATTCTCTATGGTCTTTTTCCATATATGGTAAATGATGATAGTAAGTATGAAGCCGAATGTGATTCCGAAAGCGTCTGCTACGATATCGAGCCATTCAAAACTTCTTTTCGGGAGAAAATATTGCAGTATTTCGGTTGATAAAGCTATTAAAATACTGACACTTAGCGTTGTAACACGCCTGATCCATTCCTTGCTTTGCTTGAAAGTGCATATCCATATAAAAAACGGCATGGGTGTGAACAGGCAGAAATGAACGCATTTGTCTATCGGAATCTTAAACGGCCAATATTCTATGAATATTACAAACGATTTGCTTACCGGTTTTGTAAGCACATAGAAAATCAGTGTCAGATAAATCGCAAGCAGTATATATCTGTAACCTTGTTTCATTCTGATGTGGTTAATATTCGAAAGTACCGTAAGGACTCTTAATAGTCAGCCTCTTGCAGTCGGCGTGTTCGCAATGTCCAATTATTTGTGCGTCAATGTTGTATGATTTTGAAATGTCAATTATCTGACTTGCGAACTGTTGCGGGATGTATATTTCGAGTCGGTGTCCCATGTTGAATGTTTTGTACATTTCCATCCAGTCGGTTCCGCTCTGACTTTGGATTATGCTGAACAGAGGCGGTGTTGGGAAGAGGTTGTCCTTTACGACATGTAGAGCATCAATGAAATGCAGGATTTTTGTCTGGCCTCCACCGGAGCAGTGAATCATTCCGTGAATTACATTACGGAGTTCCTTCAGTATTGTGTTGACAACAGGGAGGTAGGTTCTTGTAGGTGACAGCACGAGTTTGCCCATATCCAGGTCTATGCCGTTGACCGGATCTGTGAGATTGCAGGAACCGGAGTATATCAGGTTGTAAGGGACATCGTGGTCGTAGGTTTCAGGATATTTTTCGGCGTATTTCTTGCAGAACACGTCGTGGCGTGCTGAGGTAAGGCCGTTGCTGCCCATACCGCCGTTGTAGCTTTTTTCGTATGAAGCCTGTCCGAAGGATGCAAGCCCTACGATTACGTCGCCGTCCTGTATCTTCTCGTTTGTGATTATATCGGAACGTTTGGCGCGTGCCGTTACCGTTGTGTCAACGATGACGGTTCGTACAAGATCGCCAACATCAGCGGTTTCTCCACCTGTGGATATGATGTTGACGCCGAGGTCGTGCATTTCCTGGATGAACTCCTCGTTGCCATTGATAATGGCTGAAATCACTTCGCCTGGAATAAGATTTTTGTTACGTCCTATCGTTGATGACATAAGAATGTTGTCGGTAATGCCGACACACATCAGGTCATCGGTATTCATCACGATGGAATCCTGTGCTATTCCTTTCCAAACCGACATGTCACCTGTTTCCTTCCAATACAGATAGGCAAGTGAGGATTTGGTGCCGGCACCATCGGCATGCATAACATTGCAATAATCTTTGTCTCTTCCCATCACGTCTTCGATAACTTTGCAGAAGGCGTTAGGGAATATGCCTTTGGATGAGTTTTTTATCGCATTGTGT
>CALFIZ010000051.1 GCA_937877575.1 uncultured Marinilabiliales bacterium
CAATGATTTAACTAAAATAGGCAACATCGTTACTTTCAATGAAGTGCTTCCTACGATGAATGATATCTTCATAAAGTCCGTAACAGCAAATAAGGAGGAAAAATAATGGGAAAGATTGGATTGATTATAGGAAGGGAATACTTAACGAGAGTCAAGAAAAAAACATTCATTGTAATGACCATTCTTGGCCCTATCCTCATGGCTGCCGCCATTATCATTCCTACTTACATAGCCGTAAAATCCAGTGAAAAGGAACCGGCCACTACAGTTGGAATAGTTGATGAATCAGGCTTTTACGATGATGTGTTTGTCAGCACTGACAGAATTGAATTCAAATATCTTGATTCAGGTCTTGCCGAAGCCAAGGTGTTGGCAATAAGCGGAGATGTCCCTTATGTGTTGTATATTCCGGAGGCTGATTCGGGTGAGTTCCCTTCTAAGGCTGTATTTTACGGTCAGGAGAATGTGGGGGAAAGGCTTGAAACAGTTGTGACCGACATTATGTCGAACAGGATTAAGAATATCAAGTTGCAGCAGGCCGGAATTGACGATGAACTGCTTCAGTCCATCAAAACCCATATTGATGTCAGAAGTTACAAGATTGATGAAACCGGAAACGAAAAACGGTCATACAATGAAATCAGTCAGATTATAGGTTATATTGCCGGATTGCTTATTTATATGTTCATCATTATGTTTTCATCGCAGGTTATGCGTGGTGTCATGGAGGAAAAGTCGTCGCGAATAGTCGAAGTAATAGTTTCTTCTGTGAAACCGTTCCAACTTATGATGGGAAAGATAATAGGCATAGGTCTTGTCGGACTTACGCAGTTCCTTTTGTGGATTGTTCTCACTTTTGTGCTCGTAGGCGCATTCGGGAGTTCAATTATGCCTAAGAGCACTAATCCGATGGAAGTCGTAAACTCTGTTGCACCTGCCGGTGGTGAGCAGGTTACGGATATTACTCAAAGTCTTGCTTCATCAGGAGTGGCTTCTGATATCTTAAATGCTGTTTCATCGATACACATAGGACAGATTGTATTATTATTCCTGTTGTATTTTGTCGGAGGTTATTTGCTGTTTGCTTCGATTTATGCTGCAATCGGCGGTGCGGTGGACAGCGAGGATGACACGCAGCAGTTTATGTGGCCGGTGACAATAATAGTCCTGATACCTGTTATGCTGATAGCAAATATTATCAATGAACCGTCCGGACCCATTGCCTTCTGGCTGTCAATAATACCTTTCACATCGCCTGTGACCATGATGATGCGGCTTCCGTTCGGTGTTCCGGCATGGCAGCTGTTATTGTCTTTGCTGTTGCTTTTTGGTGGATTTGTCGTTATGACATGGCTTTCCGGCAAGATATATCGTACAGGCATTCTGATGTATGGCAAGAAGGTTACATGGAAGGAAATAATCAAATGGATTAAAACTAAATAATTATGAAAGACTACCTTATCATAAATATAAAAAGTCTTCTCGGCATTGATGAAGGCGGCAAGCTGAAGTTTCGCGCCGGTGAAGATATGGATAGAATAAATAGCATTGACAATGCTTTTCTGTTGATTTCCGACGGAAGAATCAGGGATTTCGGCAAAATGTTGGACATCAAGGCGGATTATTTTACAGATGGTTGTGTAATCCTTGATGCCACCGGCCGATATGTTCTCCCTGCATGGTGTGATTCGCATACTCATCTTGTATATGCCAATTCGCGCGAGCAGGAGTATGTTGACAAAATCAAGGGTCTGTCGTATGAGGAGATTGCACGCCGTGGCGGAGGCATTCTCAACTCGGTGGAACGACTGCATCATGCTTCCGAGGAACAGCTTTACGATGAGGCTCTTGCCCGTCTTGAGCAGATGAGGTCACTGGGAACAGGTGCCGTTGAAATCAAGAGCGGTTACGGACTTACAACTGAGTCGGAACTCAAGATGCTCCGTGTAATCAGACGTCTGAAAGAGACAAGCGACATGACAATACGCTCCACATTTCTTGGGGCGCATTCCATACCGATGGAGTTCAGAGGCCGGCAGGAAAAGTATGTCGATATCATTGTCAATGAAATGATTCCTGAGATTGCAAAGGAGAAACTTGCTGATTTCGTGGATGTTTTCTGCGACAGAGGATTTTTCACGGTGGAAGATACGGCCCGTATTCTGGAGGCCGGTGCAAAGTATGGCATGAGACCTAAGATTCACGCCAATGAACTGGATTATTCAGGTGGCATACAGGTCGGTGTTAAATATCACGCTTTGTCGGTCGATCATCTCGAGTGTACCGGTGATGCTGAAATAGCGGCGCTTAAAGGCTCAGACACAATTCCCACATTGTTGCCGGGAGCAGCTTTCTTCCTCAATATGCCATACGCTCCGGCACGTAAGATGATAAAGGCCGGTTTACCGATAGCTCTTGCAACAGACTGCAATCCGGGTTCTTCGCCATCGTGCAATATGCAGCTGATACTGTCTTTCGCATCCGTTCTGTATAAGATGACACCTGTGGAGGCCATAAATGCCGTGACAATCAATTCCGCACGTGCTATGGGTGTTGAGGACGAACTCGGAACCATTACTGTAGGTAAAAAAGGTAATGTTGTGATAACTAAGGAGATACCATCTATTGAATATATTCCGTACGCATACGGTGAAAACAAGATAGACAGAACAATAATATGTAATTGATTTAAATAAAACGATATGAGAAAACTGATAGAATGTGTTCCTAATTTCAGTGAGGGAAATGACATGGCGCTGATTGCCAAAATCACTGATGAAATCCAGAAAGTAGAAGGCGTTAAATTGCTTGATGTGGATCCGGGCAAGGCAACCAACCGTACTGTAGTAACTTTTGTCGGAGAACCGGAGCCTGTCTGCGAGGCAGCGTTCAGGGCTGTAAAACTGGCAGGTGAGCTTATTGACATGAGTAAGCATCATGGTGCTCACCCACGTTTCGGCGCTACCGATGTGTGTCCTTTGGTGCCTGTGGCTAATATCACAATGGATGAGGTCGTAGAGTATGCCCATAAACTTGCCAAACGTTTGGGTGAGGAATTGCATATTCCGATATATTGTTATGAATCAGCCGCTTACGAGGAAAAAAGGAAGAATCTCGCCAACTGTCGTGCCGGTGAATATGAAGGTTTGAAGGACAAATTGGTCAATCCGGAATGGAAACCTGATTTCGGACCTGCGCTGTTTGACGAAAGAGTGGCAAAGACAGGTGCAACAGCAGTCGGAGCACGTAATTTCCTGGTGGCTTACAATGTTAATCTTAACACCACTTCCACAAGACGTGCCAATTCCATTGCTTTTGATGTGAGGGAAAAGGGTAGAGTCAAGAGAGAAGGCAATCCTTTGACAGGTAAGATTGTCAAGGATGAAAACGGTAACAGCGTATATACTCCAGGAACACTTAAATCGGTCAAGGCAATAGGCTGGTACATAGAGGAATACGGCATTGCTCAGATTTCAATGAACCTTACCGATATCACAGTCTGCTCCGTTCACAAGGCCTTCGAGGAAGTCTGCGAAAAGGCTGCTGCGCGTGGCATCAGAGTTACCGGTTCCGAACTTGTCGGACTTGTACCTTTGCAGTCACTTCTCGATGCCGGTAAATACTTCCTTAAAAAACAGCATCGTTCAACGGGTATTGCCGATTCCGAAATCATAAAGATTGCTGTCAAATCATTAGGTCTTGACGATTTGAAGCCTTTCGACCCGAAGAAAAAGGTTATTGAATACCTTCTTGAGTCTGAAGATGATTCAAAGAAGAACCTTATCGACATGAACCTCAAGGCATTTGCTGAGGAGACAGCAAGCGAGTCACCGGCTCCGGGTGGCGGTTCCATCGCTGCATACATGGGCACTTTGGGGGCTGCTCTCGGTACTATGGTCGCCAATTTGTCCTCACATAAACGCGGCTGGGATGAGCGTTGGGAGGAATTTTCTGACTGGGCTGACAAAGGCAAGTATTATCACGATGCCTTAGTCAAGATGGTTGATGAGGATACCAATGCGTTCAACAAGATTATGAATGCGTTCGGACTTCCGAAGAAGAATGCAGAGGAAAAGGAAATCCGCCACAAGGCAATCCAAGACGCCACAAAATATGCCATTGAAGTTCCATTCAGGACTATGAATCTGTGTTATGAAAGCATGGAAGTTGCCAAGGCTATGGCTGAGATTGGCAATCCTAATTCCGTTTCTGATGCCGGTGTGGGTGCATTGGCGGCGTGCGCCGGAGTAAGAGGAGCTTATCTCAACGTCAGAATCAATGCCGGAAGCTATGAAGACAAGGCTTTTGTTGACGATATCCTCGCAAAGGCAAAGAAATTGAATGATGACGCTATTGCTAAGGAAAAGGAAATCATGGACATAGTGGAATCGAAACTTTAATTGAAAAAAAAATAAAAAAAATTGCTTCAATTAAAAAAAAGAATATATCTTTGCACCGCTTTTAAGAAAGGTATTTCTTAGGAGCGGAAAACGGTCCGGTAGTTCAGTTGGTTAGAATACCTGCCTGTCACGCAGGGGGTCGCGAGT
>CALFIZ010000052.1 GCA_937877575.1 uncultured Marinilabiliales bacterium
GTCAACAACGATGGCGTTATCAACGAAATGGATGTAATGGCAATAGTGGCAATTATAATGAATTAACTTTCAGGAAAATTGTTTTTCATGATTGAGAGACCGGTGCTGAAAAACACCGGCCTCTTTTTTTATGCCTGATCCTCATCTTTCTCACCCGAAGAAGCAGGGGTATCTTCAAGTGTACTGTACTCTGCAAATTTGTCCGATACCTTATTTATATATGGAAGCAATATCGAATTACTTCGGGTTTCTTCTTTAACCAACAAATTGAATATCTTAAAGTTATTATTCAAGAAGAAAAACAATACACTTACAATCAGGACACCTTTAAGAAATCCGAATACGGCTCCAAGAATCCTGTTCAGCAAACCTAAATCAACCATTTTGATTATCTTCTCTATAATTCCGCTCAACAATCTCACAGCCAGCACTATAAGCAGCATCATCAATATAAAGGCCACTATCTTTACAATTCCTGGTGCGTATGATGAAATCGCCTCATCAAACTGTGGAAATTTGCTCAAGACAAATGCAAGAACCTTATCCGAAAACTTGATGGAAAGCCATATACCCAATACCAATGCCACAATATGCATCACTTCCTTCACTATACCGTTGCTGATTCCTTTTATCAGTCCCCAAGCACATGGAACAAGTATCACAATGTCAAGCCAGTTCATAAATATCAGTTTTTTTATTCCGTATTATACGAGATTTCCACTTTTTGTCGTTATACCTAAAAATTAAGAAAAACTAAGGTGAAAAAATTTGTCATCACAATAGCAATATTAATGGCATCACTCCTCATGGTATCATGTGCAACAAGCAGAAACGGACACCAAAAAAGGAAGAGAGGGTGTGATTGTCCCCGCTTTTCTGAAATTCATGTGAATAAATCGGCTGCCATTGCATATCCTATTCCAACATCTTAATATCCTTAATGTTAAGCTGGAGTGAAATTTTATTGTTCCATTCGTTCTCCTCAATATTATAGACAATATTGAAAGGCAGCCCACCGGCTATCTGGTCGAAATATTCGCCCTGTTGGAAAGCAATTGCCGAAATCGGGTAGCCGTTTTTGTTAGGATGACATACAGATAATTTGAGATGATTGCTGCCGACTTTACGAACCAGACCGGTATCGGTTACACCATTCGAACAGAATATAGGAGAATTGTTGCCCGGTCCGAACGGAGCGAACATCTTTAAAGTCTTGTAGAATTTTGGATTTATTTCATTCAAGTCTATTTCGGTATCAATGGTAATCTCCGGAGTTAATGTGTCTTCAGTGACACGTTCCGAAACAACACGTTCAAATTTTTCCTTGAATTTTTCGTAGTTTTCCTCCTTGAGTGACAATCCGGCAGCAAAGGTATGACCGCCGAAATGTTCAAGATATTCACTGCATGCATCTATGGCCTCATATATGTCAAAATTCTTGACTGAACGTGCAGAACCGGTAAGTATGGATTCATCCGAAGATTCATCCTCTGATGACTTAGTAAACACAATGGTTGGACGATAATATATCTCTGTCAATCTTGATGCTACAATTCCCACTACCCCCTTGAACCATTTCGGATTGTAAACCACCGTGGTTTTTTTGTTGAGAGTTGTAACATCATTGCTCAACATATCCAAAGCCTCCATTGTTGCAATATTGTCAAGATTACGACGTTCCTTATTGATGTCATTTATCTTATTTGCTATGACCTTCGCATCCTCGAGATTGTCGGAGTTAAGCAGTTCAACTGATGTCTTGCCGTTTTCAAGACGTCCCGCAGCATTTATACGCGGACCTATAATAAACACCAAATCATTGATTGTCAATTCTTTGGAAAAGATACTCTTATTTATGTTATACAACGCTTTTGGACGTCGTTTCACATTTGCGCTATCAAGAATAGCTTCAAGTCCGGGGCGCGGCTTTGAATTGATAAGCCTCAATCCGTAATAAGCCAGTATTCTGTTCTCTCCCGTAATTGGAACGATGTCGGATGCAATACTGACAACCACCAAATCGAGATAATTGTAAAGTTCATCAGCAGGAATCTTATTCTTCTTGGCAAAAGCTTGTGCCAACTTGAATGCCACACCGCATCCTGCCAAATCCTTATACGGATAAGTGTCGTCGTCACGTTTTGAGTCCAAAACGGCGACAGCATCAGGTAAGACGTCATCGGAACGATGGTGGTCACCAATAATGAAATCTATGCCTTTAGTCTTTGCATAAGCGACTTGTTCGTTAGCCTTGATGCCGCAATCAAGCGCAATCACCAGTGTGAAATGATTCTCGAAGGCAAAATCTATACTTTGGATTGAAATCCCATATCCTTCGGAATATCTGTCAGGAATGTAGAAATCAATTTCGAGAGTCGGGTCAAATTTCTTGAGAAAAGTATATAAAAGCGATACCGCAGTGGTGCCGTCAACATCATAATCACCATAAATCAGAATTTTTTCGCGATTTTTTACTGCCTTGTTGAGTCTTTCCACAGCCTTGTCCATATCCTTCATAAGGAACGGGTCATGAAGGTTTTTCAGGTCAGGACGGAAGAATTTTTTGGCATCGTTTACAGTCGTAATTCCCCTCTGTACCAACAGATTCGCCAATGTATAGTCTATGTTTAACTGGCTTGCCAATTCACCGACTATCTTCGAATCTCCTTCTTCTTTTAGTATCCAATTTTTGACCATAAACTTACCCTGAAAAATAATCGGTAAAAATACATATTTTTTTACAATTCACTGATTTTTTTCACTGATTTTTTTTAAAAAAATTCAGCATAAAAGAAACCATAACTTCTAAAAAATTAAATAACTTTGTAAGTTAAATTTCAGTATTGTATTTTTTGTTTAAAAGGATTTTGAATATTGATGAAAACCATACATAATTGCTTAATTTCGATGTATAACAAAGATGGCATCCAACCTCTTCTCAATGTTCTGAAGAAGCTTAATATTGCCATCTATGCCACCGGCGGCACCTACGAATATATCATGTCGTCAGGAATTGGCAACAGTTTGATAAAGGTAGAGGACGTCACAAGCTACCCTTCAATCCTTGGTGGCAGGGTAAAAACGCTACACCCAAAAATTTTCGGTGGCATCCTCAACCGCCGCGAATCGGAAAATGACAAAGTTGATGTCGCAAAATATGACATTCCATCCATTGACCTCGTTATTGTCGATTTATACCCGTTCGAAAAAACAGTCGCGGCAAACTGTTCCGATGATGAAATCATAGAAAAAATAGACATAGGCGGCATTTCTCTCATAAGAGCCGCAGCCAAGAATTTCAATGATGTGGCGATAATATCCTCCGTGGAGCAGATACCGGAACTCGTGTCAGTGCTCACCGAAAACAACGGTGCCACTTCATTGGAATACAGGAAGCTGATGGCAGCAAAAGCCTTCAATGTCTCTTCCCACTACGACACGGCGATATTCAATTATTTCAACAAAGACAACGAAGTTGATTGTTTCAAGACAAGTTCCGTAAGCAGCAAACATCTGCGCTACGGTGAAAATCCTCACCAGAAGGGTTCGTTTTACGGCAATCTCGATGAGATATTCACACAACTGCACGGAAAGGAAATCTCCTACAACAATCTTGTTGACATAGATTCGGGCTTGCGTCTGATGTCGGATTTCAAATCACCTGCCGTAGCAATCATCAAGCATACCAACGTCTGCGGATTTGCACTTCGCGAAAACCTTCTGACAGCATGGAAGGATGCCTTAGCAGGCGACCCGGTCTCCGCTTTCGGCGGAGTAATCGTA
>CALFIZ010000053.1 GCA_937877575.1 uncultured Marinilabiliales bacterium
ATTTACCCAAGAACTGAATTTATTTTGAATAATGGCAGCCAGCCGATTTATAATTATATTGTTATACTATGTTGACATTTTTTACAGACACCGATTTGGATTTCAGTCGCAAAGAGGCTGAAGAAAACGGTTTTAAACTTATAAGCATGCCATACAGTTATGATGGCAAAACCATATACCCTTACGTCGATTTTGACGAGTTTGACGGACATGCTTTCTATGACATGCTGCGCAAAGGCGTGCTTCCTACAACCAGCGCGATTTCCGAAGTTGAATACCGCAACTATTTTGAACCGGAATTTGCAGCGGGAAACGATATTCTGTACGTCCATTTCTCGGCAGCAATGACAGTCACTTTTGACGTAATGAACAGGGTGGTTGCCGAGTTGAAGGCGAAATATCCTGAAAGAAAATTCTACGATATTGATGTCAAGGGAATTACAGTTATAGGTTATGCTATCACAAATGAAGCCCTCAAGCTTTACAAGGCAGGAAAAACCGCCGAGGAAATAGTGGAGTGGAGCAAGACGGAAGTTGACCATTTCGCCATGTATTTCTTCGCAGATGACCTGAAATTCTTCCGTCGCAGCGGTCGTGTCAGCGGACTCTCCGCAACAATGGGCGGTTTGATAGGCCTGCGTCCTATCATCCACATGAGCAGCGAAGGCAAAATGGTCAGCCTTGGCACGGTCAAAGGCCGTATTAAAGCTATGGAACGCCTTATAAATACTGTAGAGGAGATAGGCAGCGACGTCAAAAAGTACCCTATATACATAGGCCATCTTGATGCTATGGATTTGGTGAACCAATTCTCGGACCTGTTGAAGCAAAGACTCGGCAATGATTTGGATATCAGAGTTGTACAAGTGAATCCAACTGCAGGAAGTCATTGCGGTCCTAATGGCTTGGGCGTTTGTTTCCACGCATTGCACCGTTAACTCTACAGATTATGTTAAACATACAAAGAAGAACCATTCAGGAAAGGCTGGCAAGACGCCAATACCATCGGCCAAACGTGTTTATCCATTTCCTGTACAGGTTTATAATGAGCGGATTTGTTGCGCCTGTGTATAATCCGCATTACAAAGTCATTGATGACATCAACAAATGCAAGGGACCGTGTTTTGTCATATTTAACCATCTTTCTCGTCTTGACCATGCCTTTGTGATGGAAGTGACTTATCCGAAGCGCTTCAACATGCTCTGCAATTACGGTGAGTTCTTCAGAAGCCATCTTCATCTCGTACTTTGGCTGCAACAGGTGCTGCCCAAAAAGATTTTCACTGATGATATGAACAGCATCCGTGCCATAAACCAAATCATAAAGAAGGGTGGCTGTGTCGCATTCTCCCCTGAGGGTACAAGCTCGTTATACGGTCAGAATCAGCCAATTGTGCCCGGTACCGGCCGTTTCCTGCAATACTATAACATCCCGGTCTATTTTGTCCATATCACCGGCTCATATCTTACAAGCACCAAGGTTTGCCTCGATGAGCGAAAGGGTAGGGTGGAAACTGAAATATCACTGCTTTTCACTCCGGAACAGCTTCAGAAAATGACTCCTGAGGAAATTGATGACAAAATCAATGAAGCATTCCGCCATGATGATTACGCATGGAATAAGGAAAAGCATATCAAGTGGACAAAACTTAGAGACAGGATGTGCGAGAGACTTGATGATATCTGCTACAAGTGTCCGAGATGCGGCGCTGAAATCAATATGACCGCAGAAAAGGACTATATCAAATGCAACAACTGCGGAAATGGTGCGCGAGTGAACGAATACTACGAATTTGAACCGTTTGACAAAGACTGCGTCATTCCTGAATTTCCTACCAAGTGGGTCGAATACGAAAGGATGGAGATAATTCGCGAAATCAGAGAGAATCCGGATTATTGCTTTACGGAAAACGTCACAATCGGCTGTCTTCCCAAGTATCGCTATTTGAGGCACTTGGCGACATCGGTTCCGTGCGGCGAAGGCGTGTTGACGGTTGACCATCAGGGGATGCATTTCAAAGGGACAAGAGATGGCAAGCCGTGGAGCTTCGATTTGGATTACACCGAAATATGGACACTTGCCATCAATAATGCCTTTGACCACTTTGCACATTTCATTGACAGAGAATTCATCGATATTTTCACGGAACGACGCTCTGTGGGGAAGATACTCCTCTTGGTTGAAGAAATGCATCGTCTCCATGTCAATACCTGGAGGAACTTCAAGTGGTATGACTACATGTATAAAGATTACGAAAAACCCGCAATAGATGATAAAACTCGCAATTGATTGTTTTGGAGGTGATTATAGCCCTGACGCCAATATCGACGGCAGCCTTTCCGCTTTGTCAAGGATGCCTGACTTGCATCTGCTTCTGCTTGGTGATGAAAACATTATAAAGTCAAAGCTCGAAGGTCGCAATTACGACAGTTCCCAAATAGAAATTGTAAATGCGCCTGAGGTCATCGGATGTGATGAAAAACCGACAGATGTGATTCGTCTCAAACGCGACAGTTCCATGATGATGGCTATGCGCCTGCTGAGGGATGAAGACGATATAGACGGAATGGTCAGCAACGGCTCTACCGGTGCTCTTGTCGCCGGCGCCCTGGTCAGGGTAGGGTGTCTTGAAGGTGTTATCAGACCTGCCTTCTGCCCGCTGCTTCCGACTATGGCTGGCGGTATTGTCGGGGTTTGTGACAGTGGCGCCAATGTGGAGGTCACCCCGGCCTATCTCCAGCAGTTTGCAATCATGTCAAGCCTTTATCTCGAAAACGTCTATGATGTTCCGAAACCTCGCATCGCACTTCTGAATGTGGGCAAGGAACCTGAAAAGGGGGATGATATCCGAAAGGAATCATATAAGCTGCTTTCCCAAACAGAATGTGTGAATTTTGTCGGCAATATGGAAAGCCGCGACTTGCTTTCCGGCAAATATGATGCTGTCGTTTGCGATGGTTTCTCCGGCAATGTGCTCGTCAAAACCACTGAAGGCACAGCTATCGAACTGTTGAAGAAGGTGAAGAGAGACATTTATTCGAAATCGCTCTATAAATTCGGCGCTTTGTTTATGAAACGTATGTTTGCCGAAGAAAAGGCGTTCATGAACTATCAGAATTACGGCGGAAGTGTTCTGCTCGGAACCTCCAAAGTGGTTGTGAAAGGTCATGGCAGCAGCAAGCCAGTAGCGTTCGAAAAGTGCATAGAACAGGCTTATAAAATGAAAGTCAGTGATTTGGATAAGAAAATTGAAAATGAAATTTTAAAATACAATTACAATGAAAAAGATTGATAACATATTTGAGGAAGTTCAGAAAATACTTGCAAAACAACTCAGAATACCTGCTGATAAAGTCCAGATGGATTCACGTATCAAGAAAGACCTTGGTGCGGATTCTTTGACAATATTGCAGTTGCTGCTGAAAATCGAAGATAAATACGACATCAGAATCCCTGATGAGGAACTTGCAAATTTCGGCACGGTTGGTGACGTGGTTGCCTTTCTGGAAAAATTATCGAATAAGAAATAGAAACCATTCTAAATTTCGTATCAATATGAATTTCAAAATTTTAGATTGTACTCTTCGTGACGGGGGATATTATACTGACTGGGATTTCGATGACGCATTGGTATCTCAGTATCTTACCGCCATGAACAGGCTTCCCGTGGATTATCTTGAATTGGGTTATCGCAATAATCCTTCGGCAGAATATCTTGGCAAATTCGGATACACTCCAAAACACATACTTGAAAAGATTCGTCAGTTCAGCAATAAGAAACTTGCAGTCATGCTGAACGAAAAGAGTACAACCATTGCCGACCGGCAAACGCTTGTCGTTCCGATTAAGGGGTTGGTTGACACGATTCGTATCGCTGTCGATCCAAAGAATTTTGACAGGGCGGTCGAACTTGCCGGAGCTATCAGGAAAGAAGGCTTTGAGGTGAGTTTCAATATGATGTATATGTCGAAATGGAAGTCATACGACGGCTTGTTCGACAAGTTGCCGAAACTTAACGGTTCCGTTGACATTCTTGTAATGGTTGATTCGTTTGGAAGTGTTTTCCCTGATGATGTCAGGGAAACGATAAGGATTTTAAGGGAAAGAGTGTCTTGCAAGATAGGATTTCATGGCCATAACAATCTGCAGATGAGTCTGATAAACACAATCACCGCTATAAATAACGGTATTGACTCTGTTGACGGCACCATTTTAGGAATGGGACGGGGAGCCGGCAATTTGAATATGGAAATGCTGTTGACCTATCTTAATAAAGAAGGGCTTAAACTTGATTTCGGTGCGCTTAGTGATGCCGTAACCGCTTTTTCCCCGTTATATGAGAAATATCGTTGGGGCACCCAGCTTCCGTATATGATTTCAGGGGCTAATTCACTTCCGCAGAAGGAAGTGATGGCGCTTGTACAAAACCGTGCATATTCATTTGAAAGCATCGTACGGGGACTGTCAAATCGTAAGGATAACGTTGAGGATAACGCAAAATTCCCTATATTTGATGAAGATCGGAAGAGCACACGTCTGAACTCCAGTCACTAGC
>CALFIZ010000054.1 GCA_937877575.1 uncultured Marinilabiliales bacterium
CAGTTATCAGTTGAATCCTGTTCTCGGTGAACTCCGGAAACACTCTTTCTTCGGCGAATGGATGTACAGTAATCCTCAGACATACGGCTCAGATTATCTTGACCTGCTTATCGGTCACCATGAGGATAATGGCTATACCACCGATGGTATTCCTGAAGATTACGACCTTGATTCACTATATGCCCAATATACGACATATAACTCCACAACGGTCAAGGCGCACATCAATGCAGGTCCTAATTTCATTCATCATGCGGGACATGCGTCTGAAGTCACAGTCATGGATCTCTATACTTCCGATATCAACAACAACTCCATTTACGGCCCTAATGGAATCAACCACAACTACACGTTCGTCTATACTCACGGCTGCGACTGCGGTGCTTTCGATTATAGCGACTGCATTACCGAAAAGATGGTTACCATCGACAATTTTGCAGCCGGAGTGACAGCAAATTCACGTTACGGTTGGTTCAACGAAGGTCAGACTGAAGGTCCTTCAGCCCACCTGCACCGCGAATTTGTCGATGCTCTCTTCAATGACCGTTACTGCAGATACGGCATGGCCCAGAAAGAGTCCAAAACCGCCACTGCTCCTTGGGTGAATGCACCGGGTCAATATGAAGAGGGTGCCCTCAGATGGTGCTTCTACGACAGCAATGCCATGACTGACCCTGCAATTCAGGTCTGGGTCGATGAACCATACAGCCTCTCCATCGGAC
This sequence comes from uncultured Marinilabiliales bacterium, assembly GCA_937877575.1. Classification (GTDB taxonomy): domain Bacteria; phylum Bacteroidota; class Bacteroidia; order Bacteroidales; family BM520; genus RGIG7150. The sequence goes on from CALFIZ010000054.1 coordinate 723, forward strand.
ATACTAATTTTATCTATCCTGATGACGAAACCTTCCACGTTGTGGTTTATAATCTGTCAAAAGAGGCGTTCGAAGCCGGTGCAAGAATAGTCCTGATGTATGACAATGAAGTCATAGGCAGAGGCACTACCGATGAAGAAGGTGAATGTCAGGTTGCAATAACCGGTACCATTCCTCAAAGTGGCGAGGTTGATATCCTTGTCAGTGGCTATAATACCTTTGTATCTCATTATCAAGTGACTGTAAATGGCAGTACTCTTGTCGGAGATGCCAATATTGATGGTGTGGTAAGCGTCGTTGATATCACTGCAGTGGTCGCTTACATAGCTGAACAGAACCCTAATCCTTTCAGCTTCGATCTCGCTGATGTCAACTCGGATGGACAGATAAACGTTATGGATGTCGTTGGTATCGTCAATATAATCTTCGGAAGATATAATCTTGATGAATGTGGCGACAATACTGCAACTTATTCCATAGAGGATGGCTGTCTTATTATCGATTCACCGGTTGACCTGGCAGGTATCCAGATTATTCTCTCTGACTCCGCCACTGCCATAGAGGATGTTTTCTCCAATATGATGCTGATTCAGAGAACTATGCACAATGGCAACTATATGTTCATGGCTTACAGCAATGACTGTAGCACACTTTCTGCCGGAAGACATTCAATCCTCAATGTAGGTGATTCCGAAATCAGCAAGATTATTCTGTCAGATAAGTTCGGCTGCGAAGTCCCGGCATACGCTTTCGTAGGAATGGACGAGCTCGACAGGGCTTCACTTTCAGCTTATCCTAATCCTTTCGAAGGTTCGCAGACTGTTTCCTATAAACTCAACGGTGCTGCTCAAAGTGTGAATTTTGTCGTTGTTAATTCATTGGGTCAGATTGTTGACCGCTTCAATGGCGAAGTGAACGGTTCATCTGTTACATGGAGACCTGACAACCTCGCCAAAGGCTTGTATTTCATCAATATGTATGTTGATGGTACTCTCTGCGAAACCATAAAGGTCGTTTATTCGAAATAATATTTCTGAACATGAATATATTCATTGCAGGTGAAGGTGAGGTTGGTGAGTATCTTGCCAAGATGCTGACGGGCAGGGACCATAACATCACCTTCATTTCTTCCAACAAGGAATTCATTGATGCTTTGGACAGCAGGTATGATTTATTGACTATTAATGGTAATCCGACATCAATACAAACTCTTCGGGATGCGGAAATCAAAAATGCCGATCTTGTAATCTCTGTTTTTCACGATGAGAAGACAAATCTTATTATCTGTATGCTTGCAAAACAGCTCGGAGCAAAGAAGGTCATCTCACGCATCAACAGTATCGAATATCTTGAAGAGAAGAACATAAATATGTTTACCAACATCGGCATTGACAGTATAGTTTGTCCTGAACGAATCGCTGCGGATGAATGTATTGACCTTATTTCAGAAGCCGGTGCTACGGAAGTCTATGATTTTGACGGTGGCAAGCTTTCATTGCAGGTGTTCCAGTTGCACTCCAGGGCTAAGATTGTCGGTAAAACCATAGCCGACGTTGTGGAGAATACCCTCAACGACATAAAAATCCTGGCTTTATGCCGTGACGGACTGGCTTCGGTGCCGGAAGGGAAAGAGACCCTTAAGGAGAATGACTATATCTATACCATGGTGAAGCCTAAGGGGAAGGAAATCATGATGGACGCTACCGGTAATACAGGACGTCAGATAAGAAATATCATGATTGTCGGCGGCGGCCGTGTGGCTCAGATGGTGGCGCGCGGACTGAGCGGAATAAATATCACCATCATTGAGCAGAATGCCGAAATATGCAATCAGATTGCCGGCAAATTCGGAAACCATGTCCTGTGTATTCATGGCGATGCCAGAAATGCCGACCTGCTCGTAGAAGAGGATATCCGTGATATGGATGCTTTTATCGCTATTTCCGATGATTCGGAAACCAATATCATGACAGGCCTGCTCGCTAAACGCCTCGGTGTCAATAAGGTCATCGCCCTTATGGATAACGTTGAATATATCGACCTTGCACAACGTTTCGGCATCGACAGCATAATCAATAAAAACCTTATTACCGCAAGTTATATGACACGTTTCACTTTCAGCGGCGATGTCTCGGATATCAAATTCCTTAACGGCGTTGACGGTGAAATCATCGAAATCAAGGCAAAACGCGGCTCTATGGTCACAAAAAGGACTATTGGCAACCTTCCTCTGCCTCTCGGTGTGGTCTTCGGAGGCATAATCAGAGGCTATGAAAGTCATATTGCCTCTCCTGACTTTCAGATACGTGAAGATGACAAGGCCATAGTTTTCTGCTTGGAAGGCACAGTGGAACGTATCATCAACTTATTTAACAAACGATTAATATTTTAAACATATCCTATGAGATTCATTCAAATCACCAGTGAAAACAATAATGTCGTAAAGGATTATCCTGTTGGAATTGACTATATGTCAATAGCTTATGATCAGAATATCAAGCTTAAGGGCGGTATCCTCGGAGTTTATGCCACCAACAAAATCCAGGAACTGAATTTCACCCCCATAAGACCGGCTACAGTTCGGTTCTTCGGACTTGACAGTGCCGACGGACAGAGCGTCTATGCCCGCACGTTGTTCTTCGTTCTGTATGCTGCCATCCATGATTTGTTCCGTGATTATAACGTCACTCTTGAATTTCCTGTCTCGTCAGGTTATTTCTGTACGGCGAAAAAAGGGAAAAAGCAACTGAATCCGGATGAAATCCAACAGGTTAAAGACAGAATGATTGAGATAATCAAGGCTGATATTCCAATAACCCGTATCGACATGCTTACTGAGGAGGCTATAAAATTGTTTGAAGATCATGGACTTTCTGCCAAAACCAAACTGCTCCGCACACGTGGCAGTATGTACACTTCCGTGTATTCCCTCGGAAGTGCCGTGGATTATTTCTACGGTTATCTTGCTCCTTCCACCGGATGTCTCAGCGTCTTCGACCTTTTCCCCTATAAGTATGGCATGGTCTTGTCAGTTCCCGATGAAGACAACGACTTCAAGACCCCAAAGGTGTTTGTCGAGGAGGAGATGATTTTCAACAATTATGCCGAATTCAACCGTTGGCAGGAGGCTTTCCAGCTTGATACGGTCGGTGAACTCAACGAAGCTATCCTTGACGGACGTGTCAGCGATATCATCAAAGTCGTCGAAACCAGTCAGGAAGTCAGAATCCACCAGGCTGCACATCAGATAGCCCAGATGAAAAAGAAGGTGAAAATCATCCTTCTTGCAGGACCATCTTCCTCAGGCAAAACAACTTCCGCACAGCGACTTGCAATCCATCTCGAGGTGCTCGGCATCAAATGCTATAAACTCTCACTTGATGACTATTTTGTTGACCGTGAGCATACACCTCGTGACAAGGACGGCAACTATGATTTCGAAACCATTGATGCCATTGACATAAAATTCTTCAATGAACAGCTCAATGATTTGTTGGGCGGCAAGGAGATTGAATTGCCACGCTTCGACTTCCATACGGGCAAACGTGTTTTCAGGGGTGAAAAATTGAAATTGAATGAAAACGACATGGTCGTGATAGAAGGTCTTCACGGATTGAACCCGAATCTTGTGCCTAATGTCGATCCCAAATGTGTTTATAAGATATTCGTTTCCACTCTGACAACCATTTCGATAGATGGCCACAATATTATTCCGCCGACAGATAACCGTCTGATTAGAAGAATAGTACGTGACCAAAGGTTCAGAGGCTATTCCGCTGAGGAGACAATCAACAGGTGGCCCTCCATAAGAGAAGGTGAGAAGAAGTATATCGAGCCTTATCAGAGTAATGCCGATTTCACCTTCAATTCTGCCATGCTATACGAGCTCAGTGTCTTAAAAACGTACGTCAGACCGTTGTTGGAGCAGGTCCCGCAAACAAGTCGGGCTTATTCCGAAGCACATCGTCTCTCAAAGTTTATGAGTTATTTCGAGCCTGTAAGCGTTGACGAGATACCGCCGACATCCCTCATGCGTGAATTTCTTGGCGGAAGCAGTTTCAAAGATTGACCGGCTGCCTTTTGTGACTATAGGATTAGAAATCCAGGCTCAGCGAAACATTCCAGTATCCGTCGTTGATTACGCCGTCCTCCAACCCCCAACCGTAGTCAACGCGTATAAAATACCCTAATACAGAGGCTCTTATACCGGCACCGAAGCCTACCAAAAACGGTTCACGATGTTCGTTTACAATGATGTACATTGGCGGAACGATGTATCTGCGCCTGTACAGTGCATTCTCTTCAGAATAAGGTGTAAGCCCGTTCCATGCAGTCCCTGCGTCACAGAATCCTACTAACTGCAGGCTGTTCAGGAATTTCGACTTCATCCCCTTCTTTTACATCTTCGTCTGCATTAAGTTCAAGTACATATTGAATGCCATCAAATCCCATCAGTGTTTCATCGTGCGGTTCTCTCTTAAGTACTTTAACTATTTCCATATCTTCATTA
>CALFIZ010000055.1 GCA_937877575.1 uncultured Marinilabiliales bacterium
GGTGTTGGCCGTGGCATACCAATACACCGTCAACGGTGAGGTCTATCAGGTCGGTGAATTCTCAGACGGCGGCATCAACAGTCCGCAGAACCTCATCGTCAAACTGTTGCGTCCCACTTCGGTAAACACCAAAAGTCCTCTGTGGAACCTGATGATGAAGAACGTCTATTCGTTGGGGGCCTACCAGCTTTCATCCGAGGATTTCGTTCTCAACATCCTTTATTCGGGCAATGACAACGGTGTGGCTTCAGGTTACTTCAACGAAGGACCTGACAGCATCAAAGGTGTGCCTCTGTTGCATCTTCTGAATCTCGACACCCTCGACTCACAGCTCAATCCTATCGAAGGCGGTGACGGTCTGTTCGATTTCATCGGCAGTGCCGCAACATCAGGAGGTACCATTCAGACCAACAACGGCAGGGTGTTCTTCCCTGTTCTGGAACCTTTCGGCTCACACCTGCACAAGATACTGCCCGAATCAATGGCTAAGCGGTACGCTTTCGATTCTCTTTACACCAATACCAAGACGGTGGCCAAACAGATGACGGAGAAGGACAAATTCCTGCTCTCCGGCTACTATTCGTCATCAGGAGGCTCACAGATAAACCTTAACACATACAATATAGCCCAAGGCTCCGTTGTGGTAAAGGCCGGCGGCATGACATTGACTGAAAACGTGGATTACACCGTGGACTATACATTCGGTACCGTAACGATTCTCAATGAGGGAATCCTTAATTCGGGAACTACAGTGCAATGTTCCGTTGAAAGCGAAAACACCACCGGCTATGAAAACACCCAGCATCTGATGGGCGTGAGAGCCGATTACCTTGCAAATCCTAACCTAAATGTCGGTGCCACAATGCTTTACCTGCACGAGGTCCCCATATCCACTAAGGTCAGTTACGGCGATGAGGCCATTTCAAATATGATTTGGGGCATGGACCTCACTTATCATAAGGAGGCTCCTTTTATTACAAGAATGGTTGACGCTCTTCCTCTGATAAGCACCAAGGCAACTTCAACTATGAATTTCAGTGGCGAGTTCGCCGAGTTTATTCCGGGCCATCCGAGAGTAACAGGCTCTTCCGGAACCTCTTATCTTGATGACTTCGAATCGGCAAAACAGACAATCGACATTTCCACGCAGTCATATTGGTTCCTGTCTTCTGTCCCAAGCTATTTCCCTGAATTTAACAGCAGCGACAGGTCTTCGGGCTACAGACGTGCAAAAATGGCGTGGTATGTCATTGACCCTCTGTTCTATAGCACCGGAAGCTCCTATATCCCGCCTAATGTCACCAAGGATGAGCTTTCCAACCATCTCGTCAGAATGGTCAAGGAAACCGAACTCTTCCCGAAGTCGGAATCGAGCAACAACGTGCCTGTCAACCTCACGGTCTTCAACGTGGCTTTCTATCCTGATGAAAGAGGCCCTTACAACTATAATGTTGACGGCTTGAAATCAGATGGTACTCTTGAAAACCCGGAGAACAATTGGGGCGGTATCATGAGAAGGATGGAAACTACTGACTTTCAGGCAAATAATATTGAATATATTGAGTTCTGGCTGATGGATCCGTTCATCGACCCGGACGGTGACGGCCCTCTGGAACCTTATAATACCACAGGAGGCAAACTGGTGTTTAACCTTGGTGAGATTTCGGAGGATATCCTCAAGGACGGAAAGAAGAGCTTTGAGCACGGACTCCCTATAAGTGACGAAGTCACCAACGTTGACACCACAGTCTGGGGTAGGGTGCCCACCAAACAGGCATTGGTCACGACTTTTGATTCGGATTACAGGTCCCGTCCTTATCAGGATATAGGTTATGACGGACTGAACAGTACCCGTGAGGGCAATCAGGGAATAAACTCCGATGAGTACAGTTTCTTCAAAGAATCATACATAGACAGGATATTGGATAAATTCGGGGAGGCGTCACAGGCATACGTCAACGCCGTGAATGACCCTTCAGCCGACGACTTCCACTATTTCAGAGGTTCCGACTATGACGAGGATGACCGTTACTCAAGTATCTTGGAACGTTATAAAAACTACAACGGACCGGAAGGCAACTCCTGCGCCCAGGAACTCTCCACCGAAACTTATTCCACCTGTGCCACCACGATTCCTAACATGGAGGACATCAACAACGACAATACCCTCAACCAGACCGAAAAATTCTACGAATACATTATTAATTTAAGTCCTGATGAAATGGAGGTCGGTAAAAACTATATCACTGAAGTTTATACCGCCAACAATATAACTCTTACCAACGGTGACCGTGCCTCGGTAAAATGGTATCAGTTTAAAATTCCTGTAAATCAACCTGACAGAAATGTAGGCCAAATGACTGACTTCACTTCAATCCGCTTTATGAGGATGCTACTTTCGGATTTTTCGGAACATGTGGTTTTGAGATTCTGTGAGTTTAAGCTTGTCAAAGGTGACTGGAGAAGATACACTAACGAATTGCTCTATCCGGGCGAATATATTGTTGACGAGTCTGTCAGTCAGACCCAGTTCGATGTCGCTTCCGTAAGTCTTGAGGAAAACGGCAGCGATTATGAGATTGTGCCTTACGTTCTCCCTCCGGGAATTATACGTGAAAGAGACTATTCGACCACCAATCAGGCACAACAGGATGAAACATCACTCTCAATATCTGTCAGTAACCTTGTTGACGGTGATGCCCGCGGCGCTTATAAAAACTGCCAGTTCGATTTCAGAAACTATAAGAACCTGCAGCTTTATGTTCATGCCCATGCCGCCACATCTGAAGGGAATGCAAAACTCACTTCCCTTCCTGACGGTCAGGTCACTTTGTTCATCCGTATAGGTTCCGACTTCACGGAGAACTACTATGAATATGAAGTTCCCCTTAAGATAACCCCTTGGCGTACAGCCACTTCCAATTCAGACCTTATCTGGCCGGAAGAAAATCAGATTAATATTTCCTTTGCCAACCTCGTTGCAGTGAAGAATGAAAGAAAGGAGCTGATGATGGAAGAGGGCTCGAATATCTCGACGGCGTTGCCTTTCTCGCGGCAGGACCCCGACAATCTGAAAAACAGGATTACGATTCTCGGTACGCCTACCACCAGCGATGTGGAGGCCATCATGATCGGTATCAGAAACCCGAAACGGACCGTTTATTCGACAAGTGATGACGGAGAGCCGATATCCGTTGTCACATGGGTTGACGAGTTGCGTCTGACCAACTTCAACGAAGATGCCGGATGGGCTGCAACAGCAAACTTCTCGACCACTCTTGCCGATTTGGGTAACATTGCAGTGTCGGGCTTATACACTACCCCCGGCTTCGGCGGAATAGCCACTTCCGTCAGCGAACGTTCGCAGGAAACAACTTCCAACATCTACACTTCACTTAATCTCGAACTCGGCAAATTCATGCCTCAGGACTGGGGTGTCCATATCCCTGTACACGTTGACTTTTCAAATGAAGTGGAAACCCCTGAGTACGACCCGCTTGATCCGGACGTATATCTCAACGACAGGCTTGCAGTTCTCAAAGGTGATGATAAAAAGGCGTATAAGAACAAGACTCAGGACATAGTACAGAAAACAAATATCAACTTGGTGAATGTCAGAAAGGACAGGACTGCCAAAGATACGAGCAAACCTCATTTCTGGGATTTGGAGAATTTTGATGTGACCTATTCATATTCGAAGGTCCATGAAAGTGATATTGATATTGAAAACTATAACAAGATAGTCCATACTGCGGCATTGGGCTATACCTATAACGCCGAGCCGAAGAATGTCAAGCCGTTCGAAAAGGTCAAATTCATGAAGGGGAAATGGTTTTCCTTAATTAGGGATTTCAACTTCTATTATGCCCCCAAGACATTTACATTCAGAACAACAACAGATAAAAACTATACTGAGCGACTGCTCAGAAACAAGACTGACGATGATGTGATTATGAAGCCTTCCGTTTCACGTCTGTGGAATTGGAACAGAATATACACTCTCAAATATGACATTGCCTCATCGCTGAAGTTTGACTATGCTGCAACGGCAAACTCTTACATTGACGAGCCTTCAGGTATTCTCACCGATCCTGTTTTCTACAGGCAGCAGGTGTGGTCTTCCATCAAGAGTTTGGGAAGGCTGAACACATTCAACCAGACTTTCAGTCTCAACTGGACGGTGCCTATCAGCAAAATTCCGCTTCTGTCATGGGTATCCATGACGGCGAAGTACGATGGTACGGTCAATTGGACAGCATCGGCAGCTTCTATTCAGGACAGAATGGGTAATACCATCCAAAACTCCTCTAATGTGAACATTACGTCAACTATGAGGATATCGAAGTTATATGAATATATCCCTTACGTGAATAAAGTCGTAAAGACGGGTGGAAACCGCAGTCGTCAGACACAGCAGAAGCAGAAACAGGTCAAGCAGGAAGCTGATACCGTAAAACACAATAACCTCAATATAGCCAAAACATTGGGTGACGGTGCGTTGAAAATCATTTTCGGTTTGAAGGACGTCAACATTTCTTATCAGAACACTAACGGTGTGGTTCTCCCTGGGTATACTCCGGAGCCTGACAATTTCGGCTATACATGGTCGAAGAAGGCACCTACCTTCGGATTCCTCGTCGGCAGCCAAAAGGACATCAGGCCTGTTGCAGTTGCGAACGGATGGCTGACTACCGATACCGTCAATAATAACCAGTACAGCCAGAATGTGACCAGAAACATCACTTATCGCGGCAATTATGAGCCATTCCCCAACTTCAAGATTGAAATAACCGGTAATTATCGGGAAACCAGTTCGCAATCGGAGATTTATAAGGCCGATGCTCAGGGTGAGTTCCATCACTATTCACCGGTTAACACAGGCAGTTACCAGGTGTCATACCTGATGATAAGTTCTGCTTTCGGCAGAAAACGGGGTGGAGACGGCAGCGATGAATTCTCACGTTTCTTCGAATTGTTGAAGAATTACAGGGAAACCGTAGCCTTGAGATACGCCCAGCAGAATCCTAACTGGAACGGTACTATGGTTTACGACACCATTGCAAACGGTAATTTTCCTTCCGGTTATGGCGCTGTGCAGCAGGAAGTCGTAACTTCCGCATTCCTCGCCGCATACGGCGGGACTGACCCTGGCAAGATTAAGCTGACGTCATTCCCGGCAATACCCCTGCCAAACTGGAATTTCACATACAACGGACTCTCCAAGCTTCCTATGTTCAAGGATATTTTCAGAAATGTGGCTTTGAAACACCAGTATAAATGTACATATAATGTAGCCAACTTCGGTAACAACCTGTATTACATGTCAAATGAAGGCTTCCCTTCAGCTCTCAACAATGCCGGCAACTTCATCCCTGAATATGAAATCGCAAACATTCAGATTTCAGAACAGTTCTCACCTCTCATCGGTATCGATGTTACCATGAAAAACAGTCTGACTGCAAGTTTCCAGTTCAAGAAATCTCGTACCCTGAATCTGAGCTTCACCAACAACCAGCTGACGGATAACTCTACAAATGAGTATGTTATAGGTCTGGGCTATCGTTTCAAGGATGTGAAATTCTCCATCAGGTCAGTGACAGGCACAGGTAAGATCACTAACCTTAAGAGTGACATTAACGTCAAGTTCGATTTCAGCATGAAGGACAATATAACGGTTCTCAGACGTATTGATGAAGGGATAAACGACATTTCTGCCGGACAGAAGATTTATTCCATCAATGTAACTGCTGACTATCAGATCTCCAGAAACTTAACATTAGCGTATTATTACAATCAGGCCATCAACAGACCTTATTTGAGCAGTTCGGTGAAGAACTCCACATTAAGTACCGGAATCACAGTAAAATTCTCTTTGGCACAATAAAAAAAATAAATATTTCATAAAAACACTTATATATTGAATTAAATGCTAAATTTGCAGAAATTTTAATTTTAAAAAAAGATATGAATATTCCTGAAAATTTAAAGTACACAAAAGACCATGAATGGTTGAGAATTGAAGGCGAATTTGCTTTCGTCGGAATTACTGATTATGCTCAAAGTCAATTAGGAGATGTTGCTTTTGTAGATGTTACCACAGAAGGCGAAACACTCGAAAAGGAAGAGTCCATTGGCACAATTGAGGCTGTAAAGACCGTGTCAGACGTTTTTATGCCAGTATCCGGTGATATTCTCGAATTGAATCCTGCTTTGGAAGGTGATCCTGCTTTGATTAACAGTGATCCATACGGCGAAGGCTGGATAGTCAAGATAAAAATGACTGATCCGAGCGAAGTCAGTGATCTTCTCGATGCAAAAGCATACGAAGATTATTTGGGAGAATGATTTTTATGACAATCTGAATTAAAAAATAATAATTATGAATAAAAGAAAAACTGAAAAGACCAACCTTGAAAACAAGCGGCTTCTGTTTATTGAAATAGGTTTGGTTGTTGCGCTGGCAGTGGTTCTTGCTGCTTTTGAATGGAGACAGTATGACATTCAGAAGGTGGAAATTGACCAGCGCGAAGACGTGGAAGTCATGGAAGACATCGTCATCCAGACCGAACAGAAGGAGAAGACACCGCCTCCAAAGGCTGTCCAGACCTCCACTACTATCCTTAATGTTGTTAAGAATGATATTGAAATCGAGAATGAAATCATCATCGATGTTGAGACTGATGAAGACATGGAAATCGAAGAATATATTCCTATAGAAGTTGAGGAAGAAGAAGTTGAAGAACAGGAAATATTCATGATTGTTGAAAATCAGCCTGAATTTCCGGGCGGTGAAACGGCTCTTTACAAGTTTATCCGTGATAATGTCAAATATCCGTCACTGGCTCGTGAAACCGGTATTGAAGGAACCGTGTTCATCCAGTTCGTCGTTGAACCGGATGGCAGAGTCTCCAATGTCAAGGTTGTCCGTAGCGTAGGCGGCGGCTGCGATGAAGAAGCTGTCAGGGTCGTAAAGGCCATGCCAAAATGGAAACCTGGTTCTCAGAGAGGTAAAAACGTCAGGGTTTCATTCACCCTTCCTATCAAATTCTCCCTCCAAAAGGCCGGTTGATTTGTCTAAGGTTAAAGAAAAAACGCCATGTGTTTGCATGGCGTTTTTTTTATCTATTTAAACTGGCTTTTGCTTCGTTTGTTGCGGTGGTGCGTGATGCCGAAACGGTGCGCCTCATCACGTATCTGTTGGATAATCTTTAAAGTCTCGCTGTCTTTGCTGAGATATAACGGATATTGGTCTCCCGGAAAATATATTTCTTCAAGTCTCTTGGCAATGCCTATGATGGCAACCTTGCCGCGAAGCCCAAGTTCGTCAAGACTTTCCAGAGCTGCACTCAATTGGCCTTTTCCGCCGTCAATTACAATCAGGTCGGGCATTTCGAGGTTCTCGTTCAAAACACGTGTGTAACGCCTTGTGATGATTTCCCGCATGGATGCAAAGTCATCAGGTCCGACAACGGTTTTGATGTTAAAATGACGGTATTCCTTTTTCGCCGGTTTGCAGTCGATGAAACACGACATCGATGCAACCGGATTGGTCCCCTGCAGGTTGGAGTTATCGAAGCACTCTATTCTGTGCGGCTCCACCGACATACGTAAATCTTCCTTCATCTGATTGAGAATGCGTGTCTTATGACGGTCAGGATCTACAAGGTCAAGCTTCTTCTGCCTGTCCATGATGTAATATTTCAGATTGCGTTCTGAGAGATTCAGGAGCTGTTTCTTGTCACCGGCCTTCGGCACAACGTATTTGGCGCCAGGTATTTCAATTGAAGGCTCAAATGGAACGATTATCTCAGTTGCGGTGCTGTGATGCTTTTCGCGCATATCCGCTATCGTCATAAGCAGCATGTCGTCATCGGTTTCATCGAGCACCTTTTTCATCTCTGTGGTGTGAACCTGAACCACAGCACCTTCCACAATTTTAATGTAGTTGATGAAGGATATTTTGTTGTCGGTGGCTATGGAAAAAACATCGTAATCGTGCATCTTGGCACTGAGCACTGTTGACTTGCTCTGATAGTTCCTTATCAGGTCGATTTTTTCCTTCATCTCCTGAGCCTGTTCATACTGCATTGCGTCGGAATATTCATACATCCTTGTCTCCAAGTCTTTGAGAACTACAGATATATTACCGGAAATGATATGGCGTACATTGGCGATTGTGGTATTGTACTCTTCTTCGCTTTGCAGTCCCTGACATGGTCCCTTACACTTTCCCATGTGGTATTTCAGACATAGCTTGACTTTCTGTTTCCTGATGTTTTCGGCAGAAAGGTTTGAGCTGCAGGAACGCAGGGGATATACTTTTGTGATGAGGTCCAGGACTGTTCTGAGCACCCGTACCGAGGCGTACGGCCCGAAATACTCGGAGCCGTCATCCGTTTTGTTGCGCGTTTTCACGACACGCGGGAACGGTTCCTTCTTGATGCAAATCCACGGGTAGCTTTTGTCGTCCTTCAGACGGATGTTGTATCGCGGCTGGTATTTTTTTATCAGATTGTTTTCAAGAAGCAGCGCATCGACTTCTGAGTTGACGACAATGGTTTTCACATCAGCTATTTTGCTTACGAGAACTTTGGTCTTTCCCGAAATATCCTTGTCAAAATATTGTGATACACGGCGTTTCAGCACTTTTGCCTTGCCGACATAGATGACAGTCCCCTCCTCGTCAAGATATTGATATACTCCGGGGCACTCAGGAAGCAGTTTCAGCGTGTTTGCAAGCCGTTGTTTGTCGTCCTTGAGCAGCATTATTGGTTGTCTCTGAATGAATCCCAGCCCTGTGCCTTGATTTCTATGGCCTTGGAGTCATTTGTAATAAGGTATAGTGCTGAGGGATTGTCGGTGATATGCCCTATGAATGAAATCTGAGGTATGTCTTTGAGTTTCTCATAGTCATCCTGTTTGATGGTGAAGAGCAGTTCATAGTCTTCACCCCCGTTCATTGCGGCAGTGACCGGACTTATTCTGAACTCGTCGGCAGTGAGCATTGTCTGCGGGTCAATAGGGATTTTGTCCTCATAGATGTTACAGCCTTTGCCGGATTCCTTGCAGATGTGATGGAGTTCCGATGCAAGTCCGTCAGAGATGTCAATCATGGATGTAGGGACAACGTCCTTTGCACGCAATATGTCAATGATGTCGAATCGGGCTTCGGGTTTGAGAAAACGCTGGATTACATATTCATAGCCTGTGAGGTCGGGCTGGAGGTTGGGATTTGCCTCCCATGTTTTCTTTTCCCTTTCGAGGACAAGCAGCCCCATATATGACGCGCCTAAATTGCCGGAAACGCATATCAGGTCATTGAAGCGGGCACCGCTGCGGTATGCGATCTGATTGAGATTGGCTTCCCCGATAACGGTTATGGAGATGCACAGCCCGCTGAGACTTGAGGTGGTGTCGCCCCCGATAAGGTCAACTCCATAGTTCTTGCACGCCAAGGCTATGCCATCGTAGATTTCCTGTATGGCCTCAATGCTATAACGACTTGATATTGCGATGCTTACCACAATCTGTTTGGGCTTGCCGTTCATCGCATACACATCGGAAAAATTGACCGCCGCCGACTTGTATCCCAAGTGCCTTAGGGGAGTGTATGACATGTCGAAATGAGTCCCTTCAATCAGCATGTCAGTTGAAATCAGAATCTTCTTGTTGGGGTACGACAATACGGCGCAGTCATCCCCGATTCCCTTTATGGTGGATGTGTTTGATATTTTGAACGATTCGGTGATTTTGTCTATTAGTTTGAATTCACCGATAGAACTGATATCTGTTTTAGTCTCCTTATTCTCAAACATCATTTTTGTTAATTTTTTTCTTTGCAAAGGTAGAAAAAATAACGATATTGATTGAAATTTTGTTTATCTTAGCAATCTGTTCAACAATTGGAAGAACTAATTGGAAGTATCGAAAATAAAATGATGTTTAGTGCGTTTATAATATTGATACTTAGGTGGATTCAATTATTGGGTTAATTATGGCATCGTTTAACACTTGTATGATTATGAAAAGGATATTGCTATTCATCGCGGGTTTTGTTCTGGCTTTCAGCGGATTCGGACAGACGGTGGGTTTGGTTCTCAGCGGTGGCGGTGCCAAAGGCATGGCGCATATCGGAGTCATCAGGGCTCTTGAAGAATATGAGATACCTATCGACTATGTGGCAGGCACTTCAGCCGGTGCCATAGTGGGCGCACTGTATGCTTCCGGCTATACCGTTGAGGAGATGATTTCGATATTCGAGTCCGGTGTCATGGAGAAATATCTCAAATCGAAGGCAACCTACAATTCCGGCTATCTCACCAAGGAACTTCCCGACGATGCCGCATGGTTGAATTTCAAATTCGACATTGACACTGCTTTTTCATTCGACATTATCCGTCCGAGCCTCATGCTTTCCAATGATATCGATTTTGGCATGCTGCAGTTCTTTACCCAGGCAACGACTGCATGCGGCGGCGATTTCGACAGCCTTATGATTCCTTTCAGATGCGTTGCCTCCTCGGTCAACGACAACACAGCCTACATATTTCGTGAAGGCAAGGTGGAGACGGCTGTCCGTGCTTCAATGTCTTTCCCGTTTGTTTTTGCACCGGTGCGATACAAGGATATGGTTCTGCTCGACGGCGGCATGTACGACAATTTCCCGTCAGGTGTGCTGAATGACGACTTCAAGCCGGATGTAATCATCGGATGCAGTGTGGCTTCCAACTTCGACCCGGCCACGGAAGATGACATCATATCCGTGGTGGAAAACGTGTTTATGGTTAATGTTGACAGAACTTTGCCTAACGACGGAGTTCTTATAACCCCCAATGTGCATGATGTGAGTCTTCTTGATTTCAGCAATGTCGAGAGAATTGCCGACAGCGGCTATTGGGCTTGCCTCGAACAGATTCAGGCCATTCTTGACAAGGTGAACAGAAAGGTCACTGCCGAGGAACGCCAGGAAAAACGCAATGAGTTCAATTACAGGAAACCGCCTCTGTTTTTCGATCAGGTTGTGGCCGACAATCTTGACTATTTGCAACGGGATTATGTTGAGGTTATGGTAAGCAGAAAACAGAAGTTGCTTTCGGCCAGTGAAATTCTGGACAATTATTCGGTTCTCCTTACCGACGACATGATTGCCAAAGTCACCCCTGATGCTGTATATAACGCTAATTCAGGATATTACGATCTTCATCTGAAAATCAGGAAAAACAAAACCTTTCAGGTGGGACTCGGTGGCAATATGTCAATCGGCGGTCCGAGCGACGGATATGTCGCCTTCATTGCAAGAGGTTTCAGCAATTTTTCATGGAATGCAATTGCAAAAACCCATTTCGGCACTTTTTATAAGGCTTTTGACATCGGCATCCGCATAGACTATCCTTCCGCAAAACTCCTTTACGGATTATTCAACATAGGTATAAACAACAAGGATTACAGGGGGACTTCCTTTAATCTCTATAACAATAAAAACGCAAATTATATCATCCAGAATGAATTTCATGTGCTGATGCAGACCGGCATATCCATCGACCGGCGTTCCGATATCTCTCTTATCGGAGGCTATTTCAGCACTACCGATGATTATTACAATACAATAGCATTTTCAAGTGAAGACAAATCCGATGAGGATATTTTCAGCGCAGGAATTATAGGAGCAAGACTTGTCAACAATACGCTGAATGACAGATACTTCCCTACGGAAGGCAGGAAGATTTCCCTTCAGTTTAATGCTATTGTTGGCCAGGAGACATACAGGGCAGGGACAACATCCCTTTACAATTCTTTTGACAGGCAGAAACGCGACTGGCTGAGACTGAAGGTTTCTTATGATGAATATTACAAATTCTCCAACCTGTTTACATTGGGTGCCAAGGTGCAGGGTGAACTTTCGGACCAGCAATTATGGGTCAATTACCAGACGTCAATTCTTCATGCAGGCGCCTTCGAACCTTTCGATGACGCCAAACTGAGGTTCATGGAGGAAAACCGTGCCTACAACTATCTCGCCGCAGGCGTGAAGGTTATATTCTCACTTCCGATGAATCTGATGGTTGAAGGTAGCGGCTATATCTTTTCACCGTTTTTCAATATCACTGAAGGACCCGACCAGACAGTCTCTTTCGGACCTTTCTTCAGAAGATTCAGCGCCATGGCCAATGCAAGAATAGTCTTTAAGAATAATAATGCCCCTATCAGCCTGAATTTCAGCGTGTATGACAACAGGACCACACCTTTTGCCATTACTTTCAATATAGGATATATCCTATTCAACAAATATGCTCTTGATTAGAGCAGACATGCTACTGATTAGTGCGTGTATTTATTTTGTTTAAGATTGACTTCTATTCTGAAAAAAACTATATATTTGCAGATTATTTGAAAATTTTTAACTGTTACTTTCGTTACATGTCAAAGTGTATCGAAACTATTCTAATCTGTAATCTTTAAAACAGAAAAACTATGAACGAGAATGAACTTTCACCTGTAGAAAATCAGGAACTCACCACATCTCCTGCACAGGATGGTGTTGAACAAAATGTACAAGAACCCCAGGTATCAGTAACTGAACCTGAAGCAACAGAACATACTGCTGAAGAGGACAAGGTTGCCGAAGAAACACAAGCTATTGAAGATGAGCAGTTTGTCAGTGAAATCGAAATGATTGACTGTACAGCTCTTTCAAGAGAGGAACTTATCGAGAAACTTTCGGAATTACTTCAGAATGACGACATTGAAGCTATCAAGGCCAATGTTGCCGCCATCAAAGTTGCTTTTCATGAAAAAACAAGAGAAGAGAGAAAAGAAACCGCAACTGATGAGACTTCTGAACCGAATGAGGATGAAGAAAAAGCGGCAATTCCGGAAGTCGCAGACCCATTGGAGGAAAAATTCAATGAAGTCTTCAATATTTACCGCCAGAAACGTGCTAAATATCTCGAACAACTTGAGGAACAAAAGAAAGTTAATCTCGTTGAAAAGCAACAGATACTTGAACAGATGAAGGAACTCGTCAATTCAGACGAAACTCTGAAGACAACATACGACCAGTTCAGAGCTTTACAGGAAAAATGGAAAAGCATCGGTATAGTTCCTAAAAATGAAGCTAACAACCTTTGGCAGAACTACCATTTCCTCGTAGAGAAATTCTTCGATAAGGTTAGAATCAACAGGGAGTTACGTGATCTTGACTATCAGAAGAACCTCGAAGCTAAGATAGCCCTCTGCGAAAAAACCGAAGAACTGCTTATTGAAAAATCAACCAAGAAGGCTTTTACAAAATTACAGGAATATCGTGAGGAATGGAAACAGATTGGTCCTGTCCCTTCTGACAAGAGAGACGAACTTTGGGAGAGATTCAAAACGGCTGCCGATAAGATTAACGCCCAACGCAAAGAACAATACCAGGCCATGAAGGAACAGCAGGACAACAACTATGCTGCAAAACTCGCCTTGGTTGAGCAATCTGAGAAACTTCTCGAAACGACTCCTACCACATTGGCTGAATGGCAGTCGGTAAGCGACCAGCTCAACGAAATATTCAAAATGTGGAAGACCATAGGTCCTGCTGCCAAAGTTCAGAATGATGAAATCTGGAACAAGTTCAAACCTATGCTCGACAGTTTCTTCGCACAAAAGAAAGAATATTTCGACCAACTGAAGAGCCAGTTTCAGAACAATTATAACATGAAACTTGACCTCTGCACTCAGGCGGAGGCCGTCAAGGATAGTGATGACTGGGCTGCTGCAACACAAACACTCATCAACCTTCAGAAAGAATGGAAGACCATAGGCCCGACGCCTAAGAAACAGTCGGAGAAGATATGGAAACGTTTCAGGGCAGCCTGCGATGAGTTCTTTGAAAGAAAGGAAAAATTCTATTCCAGCATCAATGAAGTCAATGAGGAGAACATGAAGAAAAAACAGGCGCTCATAGAAGAAATCAAGAATTTCACGATTGACGAGACCGATGTTCAGGGCAGCCTTGCTGAACTCAAGAAACTTCAAAGACAATGGATGGAAATAGGTCACGTCCCTAAGAAAGACAAAGATGCCATCCAGCAGGAATACCGTACTGCCATCAATGAAAAGTTCGACAAACTGAAAAGTGTCGGCGCTGATATAGCCAACTATAATTTCAGAACAAAAATCGAACAGTATAAGGAAAACCCTAATGGTAGCCAGCTTATCAATAAAGAACGCAACTCCTTGATTAACAGGATTCAGACAATGAAAGAGGATGTTGCCCTCTGGGAAAATAACATTGGTTTCCTCTCCAATTCCAAGAACTCCACCATACTGAAGGATGAGTTCGAAAGGAAGATTGAGAAGACAAAACAGGAAATAGCCCTTTTGGAAGCTAAAGTTAAATATCTTGATGAAGGCGGCAACCAATAAGATATATTGTGTTTTTTTTGTAATCGTTTTGTTACACCTGGGATTTCCTCTTAAATCCCAGGTGTTTCAAAATGACACCATTCGATTGTGCCATGCCGACAGCGTTCTTCTGGAAGCAGGTGGCGGCTATGAGTCCTACCTCTGGAATACTGCCGGAACCACACCGTCAATATATGCAAAATACAGCGGTCTGTTTCAAGTTGAGGTCAGCTCCGGCCAGGGAAATGTCATACGGGATTCCGTGTATGTAAGTCTTGGTCAGCCTGAATTGGCATTCCACGACACCTTGGCTTGCTATGACTCCGATTTGGAATTATATGTCGAACATACCGAACCGGTCACACTTGCAGGTTATTACCCTTTTACGGGTGATTCCTATTCTGCCGGTAATTTCTTGGATTACAGCGGTTATGGCAACAATATCATCCCGTTTACCTCGGTAAGGTTCATGAATGGCCGTGAAAGCGGTACCGATGCTGTACAGTTGCAGAATTCCTCATTTTTCATATATGGCAACGATACCAATTACTTCTCAAAGGCGTTCACAATTCACTGCTGGCTTTGCCCTGATTCCGCATACGGGGCGAATGGCGGCAGCGACAGCACTTATTATATTTTCAACCATTGGAATTCATTCACTAAGGACAATGACAAAAGTTCGTTCGCATTAGTTGTCAACAATGAAGGACAATTGTCGTTCATGACATCCGACGGCATTGATATGCAGTCATTTAGCGTAACAGATTCCCTTTGTTATCTGGAGTGTTCCAAATGGACTATGGTGGATGTCGTCTGCTCAATGAACAGACTGATGATTTATATTGATAACCGGAAGGTCGTCGATGACCCTATACATGTGTTCCCGCAAAAACTTGAATCGGCTTCCAACCTTTATTATGTAGGCAGTTCGCCGGCTCCTTCATACAATCATAACTATAACGGCGGAATAGCTGATTTGCGACTGTATATCAGCGATTTAACTGATTCGGAACTGTATAATCTATATACAATCAACAAAACCTACAATTACGAATATGACTGGAGTAGGGAGAATGTCCCGCTCAATGAATACGATAGGGTGATTACCGTCCATCCGACGGATTCCACAGGTGAGTACTATAAGGTGGATATATCGGATGAGATGGCGGTATGGCATGATGAAAGATGCCCTGATTCGGTTTTCGTAAGGGCTTATCCGGAGATTGTGATTGAAATGAATCAGATAAGCATTGGCTGTCCCGAAACCAGCGAAGGCGGATTTATAGTCAATGTTAGCGGTGGTGTGCCAAAATCCGACACATCAAATGTCGCCACAAAATATGACATCACCTGGCCTAAAGGGTATCCTCATGTCGATTCCCTCGGATGGGTATCGCATCTTCCTGAAGGAACCTTCACCATAACGGCAACCGATTCCGTAGGGTGCGAGTTTTCACAGACTATTGACATAGAAGTGCATCCTGCCATCAATGACTCCATAATAGTCGAGCCGTCAGTTATTTACCGTCAGAAACCGCAGGCCAAATTCAAAGTGAATTTCAATTCGGATTGCTACATTGAAAGTTATTATTGGGATTTGGGTGATGGTACGATTTCCACGGAACCTGAAGTGGAGCACAATTATGGCAATATAGCCGATGATGTCAGTTCATTTGTCATCCTAAACGTTCTGGTCGATGAGTACGGATGCGTTGATTCCACTACCGTCACACTTGAGGTCAGGGATGCAGAACTTGTCATCCCTAACGTCTTCACACCTAACGGCGACGGAGTGAATGAAACTTTCAAAGTTACTGTCGCCAATGATGAAGGCACTATGCTTTCGGATATTTTTGAAAGCAATACCCTTACCGTATATAACCGTCAGGGCAGGATAGTTTATCAGAAACAGAACTATGAATCGGAAGAGTTTGACGGCAAAGGACTTTCCGACGGTGTGTATTTCTATGTGCTGGTTTGCAGAGGCCAGATTAAAACCGAGACGTACAGAGGCTACGTGCATATTTTCACGGGAACGCAGGAATAGCATGTACCTGTTATTTAAATCTAATCCCAAGGTATTCTGATGGAAAAGAGAATAGGAACAGTGTTAATACAGATTGAGAATCGTGAAAACGTTGCACTGCTTAACGATATCATCTCCAGACATTCTCAAATCATTATCGGTCGGCAGGGGCTGCCACGAAGCAATGGTAAAAATATTATTTCCCTTATTTTAGAAGGTACTACGGACGAAATCGGTGCTCTTACAGGACAACTCGGGCGTCTGCAGGGAATTGTTGCCAGGTCGGTAGTGCTGAAAAATAAGGAAGACGGACAGTAAACCTGCTTTTACCGCAATCTGATAATCTGTCCGACCCGTAATGGTTGGTTTATGCTGCTGACTTGTGGATTTTCCTTAATTAACTTTTTGATTTTCACCGCATAACACTGCGAAATGCTCCATAGAGTCTCATCCGGATATACCACTCTGTGCTGTTTTTCCTTTGCTCGTTTGTTTTTATAGTCGAGATATATGATGTCTTCATACTCAACTTCGGCTTTGCGTGGCAAATCGTTGTATTTCAGAAGTCTGCGTTTTGACATCTTCATGGATTTTGCAATATCGGCCAAGGTTTCACCCTTCTCAACGAATGTGCAGGAGATGCCTTTGTAAGCGTATATGCCCCTGTTGGAATAGAGTTCTATGAATATGGCTTCATTCATGCAGTCGCAGGTGCCCGGCGAAAAATGCAGGAACTTGCTGTTGTTGAATATTTCATCATTGTCGTGCTCGTATTCAATCTCCTTTTTGACCTTGCTTGAGATGTGTGGGGTAATGTTCTGAAGTTCTTCTTCTGTGATAAGTCCCATGACGTATTCGTCATATTTGTAGAGCTGGTAGTTTTCTATCAGTTCTATCAGGCGTTCCGGGTATTTGGGATTTGTTGCGTAACCGGCTTTTTTCAGTCCATACGCCCACCCTTTGTAATCGAGGATGTCAAGTGTGAACAAGTTTTTGTATCTGTCGCGCGTGGTCAGAAAGATGGAATGGTCTTCGTATGATTCTTCTGCATTTTTGTATTTTCTGAAACATTCGTGTTTGGCGTCATCATCGTGGTATATCCTCTTGCCGGTCCATTCGTGGCATTTTATGCCGAAATGGTTGTTGCCTTTGGTTGCCAAAACGCTTTTCCCGCTTGCTGATTCAAAGATTCCCTGTGCCAGTGTTATGCTTGCCGGAATTTTGTATTGAACCATCTGGTGCATGGCAATGTCATGGTATTTTTTGATGTATGCTTCTTTGTCGGGATCTTTTCCCTGTGATGACAATATGAATGTGCTTAATAAAAGCAGAGTTGACAACAAAAGACGTTTCGACATGATACCTGTTTGTTATTAGACTTTATAAGTGTTACCAAATCACAAAATTAATTATTTTTATTACTTTTGTAAAAAATCTTACATGAACATTATCAACAAGTATTTCCCCAACCTTACTGGCCTGCAAAAGCAGCAGTATGAACATCTTGAAGAACTTTACAGGTCTTGGAACACTGCCATCAACGTTATATCCCGCAAAGATATAGACAACCTTGAGGAACGTCATATTCTCCACAGCCTCAGTATTGCCAAGATAATAAGTTTTACCGATGACACCAATATCATTGATGTGGGAACCGGTGGAGGACTTCCAGGAATCCCTCTCGCAATCATGTTTCCCAAGGTGAAATTCCTTCTTGTGGATTCGATAGGGAAGAAGATTAAGGTGGCACAGTCGGTTGCTGATGAACTTCAACTTGACAATGTTACGGCCGTCAAAAGCAGGATTGAGGATGTTTGTGGTGAATTCGACTTCGCCGTTTCGCGCGGTATGACCACTTTCCCTGAGTTTATGCGGCTCATTGACGGAAAGATTTCACATAACAATAAAAATCAGCTTCCTAATGGTGTCATATACCTCAAGGGGGGCGATTACCAGAAGGAGTTGAACCGAATCGACAATAATTACCGCATTTTTAAAATCAGCGATTTCTTTGGCGAGGAGTTCTTTACGACAAAGGAAATTGTATGGATAAAGGCATAATATGATGAATAAGAGTATTTTACGATATACATTACTGATAATCCCGCTGCTGTTTGCATCGTGTGGCAGCCGGGATGCCGATATTGCAGCTGTGAAGGCACTGACAAAAAGAATCATTCCGGATCATGCCTACAAATTCGTTTTCCATAAGGAGGCATCACCGGCAAACAAGGATTTTTTCAGGCTGGAACAGCATGGCACGAAGATTATTGTGACCGGCAACAATGCCAATTCCATGGCGACCGGACTTAACTATTACCTCAAACATTATGCTTACATTTACGTTTCATGGTATGCACACGACACCATAGACGAGAACGTTGAGTTTCCGAAATTGTCGGAAACTGTTGTGAAAGAGGCTGTTGCGGACAGGAGGTTTATGCTCAACTATTGTACGTATGGCTATACTATGCCGTGGTGGGGTTGGAATGAGTGGGAGCGTTTCATCGACTGGATGGCGTTGAACGGCATCAATATGCCGCTTTCGCAGACAGGCCAGGAGGCGGTATGGTATGAGGTGTGGAAGGAATATGGCATGACTGATGAGGAGATACGTTCTTATTTCAGTGCTCCGGCACATCTGCCCTGGCACAGGATGGCCAACCTTGACGGCTTTCAGGGACCGCTGCCGGTTGAATGGATTGAAGGTCAGAAGGAACTCCAGAAACAGATTGTCGAAAGGGAGAGACTGTTTAACATGACGACGGTGCTGTCTGCATTCGCCGGACATGTACCCCGCCGGATTAAGGATATGTATCCCGATGCCGATATCAAGGAACTCAGCGAATGGTGCGGATTTGCCCCAACATGCTTCCTTAATTCGCAGGAACCGCTGTTTGCCGACATCCAGTCGAAATTCATTGCCAAACAGACAGAACTTTACGGTACAAGTCATGTCTATGGCTTCGACCCGTTTAACGAAATGGACCCGCCAAGTTGGGATGAACAATATCTTACTGACGTCTCAGCCAACATATATTCTTCTCTCCAGGCTGTCGATACCGATGCCGAATGGCTTCAGATGTCGTGGGTTTTCTACTATAAACGCAGAAGCTGGACCCCTGAAAGACTTAAATCATACCTTACTGCAGTTCCACAGGGCAGAATGACGCTGCTCGATTATTTCTGCGAAAATACAGAAGTGTGGCGACTGAGCGACAAATTTTACGGACAGCCCTATATTTGGTGCTATTTAGGTAATTTCGGCGGAAACACGATGCTTATCGGTGATATTAACCTCATCAATGACAGAATCAACGGTGTGCTTGCAGAAGGCGGTGACAATCTTGTCGGTATAGGCTCCACCCTCGAATCGTTTGACGTAAGTCCCCATACATACGAATTTCTGTTTGAAAAGGTGTGGAACAGGGATCTGAATGTTGGTGAATGGGTTAGGAACTGGTCATGTGTTCGTTCCGGAGGTGAGAACCTCAACGCATCCATTGCATGGAAAATACTGTCGGAACGGATATACAAAGACTGTTCATACTACGGATTGGGCACCATCCTGAATTCGCGCCCTACGCTGGAAGGTCATGGCACCTATTACACAAAACCGAACTATTCGTTCAAAAACCGAGACTTGCTGGATGCCTGGATGTTGCTTCTCAGCACTCCAGTGAACAAGGAAACCTACAACTACGATTTGGTCAACTTCGGGTCTCAGTTGTTGGGTAACTATTATATGAAGGTAAGAGACGAATTTACAGCTGCTTACAAGGAACATGACATAATTCTGATGAAGTCGAAAATTGAAGAGGCCAACGACCTTATGAATGATGTGGAGGCTTTGCTCAACACCAACGAGTCGTATCTTTTTGGCAAATGGATTGCCGATGCGAGGTCATTCGGCACGACAAAGGAAAGTATGGCATATTATGAACGCAATGCCCGTACCCTGCTTACAATCTGGGGCGGCCCGATATTGAATGACTATGCCAATCGTATGTGGGCAGGATTGGTTTCAGGTTATTATGCAAAGCGTTGGAATCTCTTCTTCGATGCTGTAATGGACGCTGCCGAAAACGATGTCGAATTCGATGAGGCCGCTTTCAGCAAAGAGTTAAGCAGATTTGAGAACGGTTGGATTAATGACACTGCCAATTTCACATCCAGGCCGGTGGGCAACACGCTTGATGTTGCAAACAGAATTTATTCCAAATGGGAAAAGAAGATCAGTCTTTGGTAATCCCGGAATTATTCAGGTTTTTTTGAGTGGCATCTGCTATGCTTTTAAAGCGGAAAGCACTGTAAATCTGCCATATACCTGAAATTGTAAGAAATACTCCTATTATCTTTGTGACAACATCCTGTGAATTGTTGGGATAAAACATAAGATATAATCCTAATATTGTCAGCATTACAGATGTGACAATGGTGACGGATGCTCTTGGAATGTGGCTTGAATATCTTATAGTGGATATTAGGAGGAAAATGCCGGAGATTGCAATCCAAATGCCGAACGCTATGTAGGCAAAATCAGACAGTTTGGCGTGATATACAATACACAGTATGCCTATTATCAGATAGATAATGTATTGCAGTATGGGACCGCCCCATTGAATGTCTTTTTTCGTATGGATGAAGTCGATGCATAATAAAATTACACTTGACACCACCATAATTATACCGAACCATTTAATCATTGTACCGAGAACATCGGATTCCACAAACAATAGAATTATGCCGAACAATGTTGAAAGTATGCCGTTGACAAGTATTGTTTTCCATACTTTGTTGAAGAGAGAGAAAATGCCCATGATGAATAATTTAAATGTTAATGAATAATCTCAGAATTAAATATACACCGCATCCGACCAGCAGAATGCTCATTATTTTGCTTATGCGCAGGATTAATTTGTAACTTATGACATCTTTGATTTTCTGACCGAGATAAGACTTGATAAGGTCGATGCAGAAGGTTGTAAGCACTGTACCCGTGAAGAATGCTATCATAGGCATGATGTCGTCACTGCCAATGGTTACGCTGACTGTGCTGACGGCGGCGAACCAGAAGAACAGCAGAAATGGGTTAAACACGTTGAGGAAGTAGCCTTTAATAGTATATACATACCATTTGGCGTCAGGTCCCAAATTCTTCTGAAAGAAATTCAGCCGTTTTTTTACAATCTCTCCTTCGGCGTTTTCATCGATTATGTCCATATCGGTGATTTCATTGCTTTCCTTGTTATTGTATTCAGCGTTTTCATCGATTATGCCCATATCGGTAAGTTCATTGTTTTTCTTATTATTATAAGGGTTTTTCGGTGGATTGAAGAATGAGTATATTCCGTATAAAATAAGTATTATGCCGCCGACTATACCTATGTAGTTGGTATAGTCTGGATTATCCAATAGTGATGTGAAGCCAAACAGACTGATTGCTATCAGCGTGCAGTCGCTTAGGAGGATTCCCGTTGCCATGGCATAGCCGTACTTTCTCCCTCTCTGAATTCCAACCTGGAGCAAAGCGATGAATGCCGGTCCGATGGAGAACGAAAGCCCGATTCCTAATACTATTCCCTTTAAAAAAGCGTGAATCATTATTTACATGTGTTTTCTATAAATTTTTCCCAATCGGTTAACTTTTCACCTTTGATTACGCGAGGAAACTTGAACTGGGCTCCTAATTTGCCTGAATATTCCATGTAATCATAGAAGACCTTTGAAGGTAAAATGGTGATTATCAGTTCATTGATGGCGGCAATTCTTTCAACGCGGAAGTCATCGTTCAGAATTTTGAGATTTCTGTCAATGGATTCCTTGGCCTTTTGCGGGTCAAGAGGGTCATCAGTGCCTATATACCAATGATGTGCAAACATTTTGTCGTGTTTGATGCCGGCTACGGTGAATTCCTTTACGTTGACGTTAAGTTCATTTTCCATGCGTTCTATGGCCATGTTCATGTTTTCCTGGCTCAGATGTTCTCCGCAGATGCTGAGGTAGTGCTTGGTGCGTCCGGTGATTTGTATTTCGCAGCGGTTGAGGTCGGTGAATTTGATGGTGTCACCGATTAAATACCGCCATGCCCCTGAGACGCTGGAGAGGACGAGGGCATAGATTTCATCCGTTTTCACCTCGTTGAGTGACAGAGTTTTGGCATCACGGTGGACATTGCCGTTTTCATCGAAATTCTTTTCATTGAAAGGCAGGAATTCAAAGAATATCCCATTGTTGGTCACAAGCTGCATCGAATCGGTGTCAGGTCTTGTCTGAAGCGCTATAAAGCCTTCGGAGGCCAAGTATGTCTCCATGTATATCAAAGGATGTGCGAGCAACTTTTCGAAACCGGCTTTATAAGGTTTGAATGAAACGCCTCCGTGAATGAAGATGGTGAGGTTCGGCCACAGTTCATGTATGTTTTTCAGATGATATTCCTCAATGATTCTTTCAAGGAGAATCTGAAACCATGAAGGCACGCCGACAATTGCTGCCACATCCCAATCTTTGGCTTTCTTTACTATTTCTTCAATTTTCTTCGTCCAGTCCTTTTGTTTGGAGATTTCGCTGCCCGGCAGATAATATTTTTGAAACCAATAAGGCAGATGTCCTGTGGTTATGCCTGACAAATCACCCTGATAATAGGAACCGTCCTTGTCGAGTTCGGTGCTTCCGCCAAGCATTAAGGCTCCCTTGGTGAACAGTGTGACAGGGAGGTTGTATTTCGGCATGTTGATTATCTCGCGGATAGAAGTCTTTCTAATCTGACGAATCATTGACAATGTCACGGGAATATATTTGCTTGAGGCTCCTGATGTTCCGGAACTGAGTGCAAAAAATTTGACTTTTCCGGGCCAGCAAATATCAGCTTGCCCTTCCTGACATTTGTACCACCATTCGTTATGGATTGTATCGTAGTCATTAAGAGGAATGGCGGATTTGAAATTCTCAAGAATTTTTTTTCTTGAATAAAGCATTGATTCAAAATCATAATATACGCCGAACTGTGTATTTACGGCAGTGCGCAGCAGTCTTCTCAAAACTCTGTTCTGTTCTCTCTCATGAGTTTTGAGAGTTTCCACTGTATTATCACGATGTTCTAAAGAATGCTTAAGTATTGTTCCAATTAATGGCATATTATGACTGTTTAAAATTGATTTATTGCATTATAATATTGACAATGAGCACTATATCTCTGATATCGATTGCATTGTCTCCATTGACGTCAGCATTGTCGAATATGAAGTCTTCCGGCTCATTTTCATTAATATATGAAATCACCGTGTTGATGTCGCTTACGTTAACACTGCCGTCACCGTTGGCATCGCCACTGATTATTGAAATCTGTATTGGTCCCAGTGTGCCGTCAAGTTTCAGATTCTGTGCATAAAGTCCTTGCGGCCCTCTTGCATCGTTCCATGAATATATGAGCTGTCCGTTGTGAAATCCTGAGCAGACATTGCTTCCGGATTTCGAACTTGCCAGACTGCACAGATACACACTTTCGTTATCCCAGACAAATTCTCCGTCTGCATCTACACGCAGGGCTTTTATGGTTGACTGGTTATTTGTATTGCCAAATTCATATATCAGCACTGCACCACCTGTCGGAACGGCTGCACTTGTTATAGGATACACATAATCATTATTCCCGCTCAATGATACGCCGGTATTAGTCCACAATCTGTTTCCTGTAGCTGTAAAACATTGTCCTTTAAGTTGGTAAGTGGTCTCAGTTGTATTTGACCTTCTGAAAAACATGATACAGTTGTTAGTGGTGGGGTCAACAGAAATGGTCGGATAATAGTTGTATGCATTACTTTCAATGCTTGCAAAAACACCCGTCACAGGAGTTGTGGCTATTCCGTCTGAGTTGAAATGACCCATCACCGCCTGATGGGTATTGTTTATAACAGGTTTGGTGGCAACGTAACCGCCCCCTAAGCCATCGGGAACAAACTGGAGTTCAGTTGAGAAATTATATGAGTAGCTTTGAATAAGCGTTGTGGCTAACCATATCTGAGTGCCGGAAGTGCTGTATTTGCATATTTTCACCTCTCTGTCAGGCCACATGAATGTACCGCCTGTCTTATGAAAATAAGCCATGATGGCGTTGTTGTTGTCATCACAGATTACATGTCCGAAATCAGAGTTGTTCTCAATTGTAATAATAGGGTCTGTGGTTCCGTCGGCATTGATATGACGCATATAACATGCCTCACCTAACCATGCTGCCCAGGCTGATCCATCATTGCATGGATAAACGTATATGCGGTATGCATCTGAATTTGACAGCTGAACGCCATTGTCGCCCCAAAGAAATTCACCTGTTTGTGAAATCTTGTAGATAAACGGATTCATGTCACCGTTGCGCGTGTCGGCAAATGCAACCAGTGCGCAGCCATCGGACGAAACCTCCAGTGCAGTGCCGTACAATGCCGAGCTGTTTTGGTTTGTGCTGATTATAATACCATTTTCCTGCCACTGTGCAACGCCTTGATTGTCATATAACTGCATCATAGGACGCATTCCGCTGCTCGTCAGAATAAACCATTGTATGTATGTCATACCCGTCGCTTCATAGGTCGCTGTCAAAGACCCGAATGTCTCTCCATTGGAATATACAACGTTGTTTACTGACGGATCATTGCTCCATTGGGCTGACAACTGCATCGCCATGCACGCAATAACAAGAAGTGATAACAGTTTTTTCATGATTCTTTTTAATTGTTTATAAACTGCAAAGATATATCTTTTCTCAGAATAATTAATGACTAAGTTTTGATGGGATATAATTTAAGTCGATAAATGATATTCCGTCTTTTGATATTTTCATTAGCAAAGACTGCATCGGTTTGAAATCCAATGAAATATTCTCTGACCTCCCGTGATGGTTGACGGTAATGTCACGATGACTCCCTTCATCAGTGAAGGCATAGCAGTATTCAAGCGGGTATTTTATGGTTTGTGACATTGGATTTGCAAAGAACACGTAATAATCGTCATTGTCCTCCCTAATCCAGAAATCCGGCAGATTATCTCCTGCAATCAATGGAACAGCGGTGATTACATCATCACTGGATGCGACATTTTTATAGGTTGTCAGTTCTTTCAGCAGTTTTGCATAATTGTCATTCTTGATTTTCCCGGGCTGTAAAGGTATTCTCTTGAGACAGATAGGTAACCCCTCTGACGCTAATTTTATCATTGTTTCAAGAGAACTGATATCCATATATTCCACATCAACCAACAGCGCATTGAATTTCATGTCACCGCACAGCAACTCACCGTCCTTGTATGTCGCACTCTCAAGAAAACGGTTGTTAACCCACAGCGGTTGCAGGCCTTTATATTCTTCAGGAGTGTTTATGTATCTCAGTTCATACTCACCCCAAGCCCACGGCATTTGCAGCGAGTCGGGATATTCCATGCCCATCCAGGCGTCTTCAAGCGGCATATATACGGCTAACTTACTGTATGTGTTGCCCTTGCGCATGTATTCGGATACGGTGGCCATATATCTGTTGAAATCCGTCAGAGGCTGTCCTGACAGATTGTGTATTTCATTGGAACTGATTTGGCACGTTGTATAGAAATAGTTGGTTGTGTCACCGACTTTGTTGTATGGGAAGCCGTGCCATATTATTTGGTTGGTGCCGTTGGCGAACAGGGCGTCACAGATAAGTTTCAAATCGGCTATCTGCTCTTTCCCCTGATACGGACTCTGTCCGCGACCGTGTTTATATCCCCAGCCTTTCCAACCGTATGCACACGTAAATGTCTCGGATGTAATCACAGGCTTGCCTGCCAATGCCGCAGCCGATGCAGGGATCTTACTGAACGTCGGCTCGTAAAGGATTGCCTCCGTTTCAGGTACATCAACAAGGGCAAAAGCGGTGAGCAAATCGGTAGGCGCACCACCGCATTGTGCTCTCGCAAAGGCTCCTGCTGATTCAGCATTCTGCTCAAAGGGAATGTAAAACTCATTCAGCACATAGTCTGACAACACTTTCATGTAATCATAGAAAACATCTGCATTTTCGTGGTTAAGCAGCGTCCGGTCACTCATGTAGGGCTCTATGTAATAGCCATTCACCTCCCTGAACTTCTCTCCAAAGCCTTTTGTCCAAAGATATTGTGTCTCGACTTCCCAGGAATCGACAAACACTCCGGATTTGCTGCCTTTGTATGCTTCATGAAGACCTTTGTTCATCTTATCGGCATAGCGCATAAAGGCGTTTTTGTCCAAGTGGTTCAATATTCTGGCAATCCTCGGATGATCCCATGTTATCGAACGTTTTGCGATTTCCACCGAGTCGAAATAGTTGCGTGTCTGGTCACCTTCAGGGAGGTTGACATCACAGAAAGGCCAAAGGGTGCCGTAGGTGAAATCACAGCCCAGGCCTATCCTGTCGGCATATCTCTTTGTAAATGCCACGTAACTGCTCCATTCGTCCGACAGAAATGCAGGATGAACTGTCGTTGAGTCACCGCCCATCGGATATATCCATGCAATCTCAACCCCGCCGAAATCATGGGCCTTCAGCCAGTCAAGCTGGCCTTTTACGTCATTGGTGTCAATAGTTGCAGCAAACCACCACCAGCGTGTGTATGGTTTATAGGATGAATAGTATTCGGTTTCGTTCTGAGGTTGGTCCCCGTTTGTTTTTGAACCGCAGCCGGCTGCCAAGGCACAAATCATTCCGAGGCCGACAATGATAAGGAGTTTAGACAAGTTGTTTTTCATTTTATTTGGGATTTATTGATTATATTATAAAGAAATCTGACGCTATGCCATCTGCAAACAATATCCCTTCTTCATTCAGAATCAGGGCATTATGAATGTCGGGCATGATGTATTGCCGGGACACTTTATTTGCGGATTCAATTGTGTGATTAAGCTTCTCTTTACCGAAAATATCATTTATATATTGATAATCAATGCCTTGTGATGTTCTTAATCCAAGCATGATGTATTCATTGTATTTCATGTCCTGAGTGATGGTTTCATGTTCGGCAGCGTCAAGTCCGCTGTCGGTTCTTTTTATGTATTCATTTATGTCCTTCACATTCCAATATCTTGATTTACAGTCGTATGAATGTGCTCCTGCACCAATCCCGATATAAGGGAAGTCTTTCCAGTAATTGCTGTTATGACGTGAATGGTAATCCGGCAGGCAATAATTTGAGATTTCATAATGAAGGTAGCCGTGTTCACGCAGTGTTTCGTTGAGGTTGTGATAGCAGCTGATGGCAAAATCCTCGTCGGGAACGGTTGTTTTTCCCTCTGAAACCATTTTTGCCAATGGAGTTCCGTTTTCTATCGACAGGGCGTATGCTGAAATATGTTTCGGCCTGTAAGCCATTGCCTTATTGATGCTTGCTTGCCAACTTTCAGGTGTCTGTAACGGAAGTCCGTAAATCAAATCGATTGAAAAGTTATCGAAATGCTGCGATATGATTTCTATTGCCTTGCAGGCTTTATAGGCATTGTGTCTGCGGTTTATCATCTTCAGTTCATCATCGTTGAATGACTGGACTCCGATGCTGATTCTGTCAATAGGTGTGCAATCCTTGATTTGTCTGACCCATTCGTCATTCACATCGTCCGGATTGACTTCAATTGTTATCTCTTCGGTGTTGGTCAAATCGAAATCGGAGGATAGTTTGTCGAACAGGTATGCCAGCAGTTTCACTGGGACGAGTGACGGGGTGCCGCCGCCAAGGTAAACGGTGGTGATTCCGGTGTGTTCGGTGAATACATCGGATGAAGACGCCATAGCTTTCGCTTCATTAATGATGCAATCGGTATAGTGTTGGAAGTCAGAGTATTGCGTCTGCGAATAGAAAGCGCAATAGATGCAGCGGCTTTTGCAGAATGGAAAATGAATATATAATCCGACAGGAGGCATGTCAGTCATTGATTTCTGAAGGCAGTGAGCTCTTTTTCAGGATTATTCTGAATGTAGTGCCTTTGTTGAGAGTTGATGATTTTACGAAGATTTTACCGTTGTGGACTTCTTCTACTATGCGTTCAGCGAGGGTAAGTCCGAGGCCCCATCCGCGTTTTTTGGAGGTGATTCCAGGGTTGAAGATATTCTTCTGCATTGAACGCGGAATGCCTTTGCCTGTGTCGGTGACATCAATGTTGACAACGTTTTCCTCTTCGATGATGTCAATGGTTATCGAGCCTTCACCATCCATTGCATCTATGGCGTTTTTGCTGAGGTTTTCTATGACCCACTCAAACAATTCGGTGCTTAGTGGAAGGTAAATGGGGTGGTTTGGTTTATTGATGGTAAAGACAACTTTGTTTGATGTCCTTTTTTTCAGATAGTTGATGGAATCTTCGACCACGACGCCGATGTCGGCCATTTCGAGCTTAGGGGTGGAGCCTATTTTGGAGAATCTGTTGGCTATGGTGTTAAGTCTTTGTGCATCCTTGTTGATTTCCTCCGCTATTTCCTCCTGTCCGCTGTTCCTCAGCAGTTCGACCCATGCAAGGATACTTGACAGAGGGGTGCCAAGCTGGTGTGCCGTCTCTTTGGCAAGTCCTGCCCATACACGGTTCTGCTCTGAACGGCGGGAGGTGCTGAACAGGAAATAACAGAAGGCGATGAAAATAATCATCACTAAAACTTCGATAATAGGGAAAATTCGCAGATTCCTGATTAACGGAGATTCATTGTAATAGATGTAATTTGTTGTGTTTCCGAACCGAAGTGTGATAGGTGAACCCATTGCGTTCATGTGGTGTGTCATTTCAAGCATAGCTGTGGTGTCGGAGCGGATTTCTTCCGGGATATTGCTCGATACAATTATGGTGCTCTGTGTGGTATCGGTGACGATTACCGGTACTGAAGCTGAGTTTATGACAATTTCGGAGAAGAAATCACTGACCAAGTCATCTATATATGCCTTCATTTGCGTGAAGTGGCGTGAATCCTTGTAAAACAGGTAGTGTGTGATGCCGTATGTGGAAATAGTGATAGGCTCATACTTTGTGAACTCTTTTTTAAGTTCTCCTGTCAGATACGGAACGGTGTCAATGTCGAAATCAATGTTTGTGGCATTAAGTATGTGATAGTTTTCATCAGTTTGGATGACGGGTATTGTCTTGTTGTTGAGGATGATAGAGGAATAGAAGGTGAGGTCTTCAGTGTTGTCGCCGGCAGAGACGAGTTTTCGTGTGGCTGCTGCAAGGATTTCCACTTTCTGACGTTCTTCTTCTTCAAGTTGTTCGAAAAAGGCTTCTGTTGACTGCACGAGATTGGCCCTGTGTCGTATTGCGTCAGCCCAGACTATCAGGTCATGCTGTTCCTTCTTTGAGATCTGAATAACAAGGTAATTGCTGTACCATAGTGATAATGCGATAATTATGATACCTATTATCGCAACCCACCTCTTCCATTTTTTCTTTGAACTGTAGATATTCATATTACATCTTAATAACGCGATAGGTGTAGCGCATATTGTCGATTTCAACGAAAAGGACATATATGCCATTGCTAACCTTTGGGAAATACAACTCAATGATATTATCGTTGACACTGATGTCGGAAGGCTCCGCCGCAATGTTGGAATTCATCTTTATCAGTTTGGCATTCAGTGAATTGACATGAATTTTTTCATTCAGAAGAATTGTTATCTTGTCATTAAATACGCTTGGATACAAATCCGGCCGTACTCCGACGAAATCGTGGAGGGTTTTACTGATTTTCTCTCCGTCAACAAACCATGAAATGATTACATCGAAGTTACCGTAGGAGTTGTATGTGACAGGAATGAGGCTGTCGATGTCGTTTACGGAGACGGTTTCAGGTGTTGCGCCTTCGAAATGCCAGATGCAGCTGTCGGGCGGCATGGAAAAGTCGGCATTGAAGTATAATGTCATATCTTTGATGATGGTGGGTCTGCCGGTCAGAAATGAGGCTCCGTCAATTGAAACGTTGATGTTGTTGATGTCGGCAAACTCTGTGTATCCGTCAATTTCGGTGACTCCGGTGTTGTCAGGGTCAAGCCAGTGGTCGAGACGTTTGTCGTTATCCTCACCGTTACGGTTCCAGGAGAATGAGAATTTCCCGTAGAAATCCGGTGATGTGAGACGTTTGCATGATGCCGTGCCGCCTGTAAGTGTCCCCACAATCTGTCTTTTTTGGTTGAATATCGGGGAACCTGAGGAGCCGCCTTCGGTGACGCCATGTCCTGACTCGGTTTCATCCCAATAGACTTTCCAGTGTGTCTGTATATGATAACCTTCAATCTGATAACAGTCTGACGTTATTTTCGAGGTGTGAGAGATTTTTTTTATGTCTCCTGCCGGATGATGAATGCAGTCTGCGCTTTCGGCAGCCTCATCCGCCGCGTTCCAGCCGGCATAATAGGGATGATAGCTTGCCGGTATGTTTTTGTCTTTCAGACGCACAAGCAGAAAGTCGGAACCTACGGCATTGGCGGAACTGTTGAAATACGTGTTACCGGCGATTTTTGAGCATCCGACAAGCGTCTTGTGCTCAGGCTCATCAACAGGATTATCACATCCGTCTGATTCGTAGAGAAAATAAAAAATCCATCTCTCATATTCGGAATCTGTCGCTTTGTCACCGCAATGATATGCGGTCAGAAGATATGGTGTCAGGTCCTGCGAGGTGTTGTTGACAAGAGTTCCTGTGCACCAGTACCATCCGCCATTAGACAGCAACAGTATTCTCACTA
This sequence comes from uncultured Marinilabiliales bacterium, assembly GCA_937877575.1. Lineage (GTDB taxonomy): Bacteria > Bacteroidota > Bacteroidia > Bacteroidales > BM520 > RGIG7150. The sequence goes on from CALFIZ010000055.1 coordinate 31,127, forward strand.
CTGCATCGGCTTGATTTTGCAGGCTTCTTCCTTCGGGACAGTTGACGTTAACTTCGCAGTCGCCGGCAGCCCCGAAGCCGCTTAGAGTGCTGAAATCGAAGAAATATGAAAAACTGCTTATCTCGAAATCGATGTACTGGTCTCTCAACCCGTCAATTTCGAGGATAATGTGCTCACCGATGACAGGCTCAATTGAAAATGAGCCGTCATCGGAAATGTCATGATTCGTGTAGGACCCACGTATGGTTGATTTCGATGAGTTATAAACATACATCCTGCTGCCTTCCGGCAAATCAATATATGAAAAGGCTATACCTATCGCTTTCGCATCCTTCAGATGAAATGAAACGGTGTATATGTATCCGTTCGGGGTTTCCATCCAGTTACCGTCTAACTTTCCGGAAGCGAATCCGGCTTCAACCTCGCATCCGGTGTGAAGACGGCAGCCTTCGGTACATCTTGTCAGAAGAAAGTCGTTGATGGAATCATAGTTGGCATATACTTCTGTCGAAGACATGAATTTTGAGGCATGGCCGAACGATTCGGGCAGACCGCCATGAGCCGCTTGTGACCTTGAAGTTACAGGAAATAAGATGCACAACAGTACGAATATGTATGCACAGCAGTTCCTCATTGTTTATTCTTGTTTGCCTGCTTGCTTACCGGAAGATTGCATAAATATTCTGTTACGTATTTGAACACACCGTTCTCAATGTTTGTAAAAGTATGGTGGTAGCCTGCCTTGTTTAGCTTGCTGATGTCGGCTTCCGTGAAATACTGGTATTTGTCGCGTATCTCCTGAGGCATCTCAATATACTGAATGTTGACTTTTCTGTTCATTGCTTTGAAGACAGCTCTCGCAAGGTCGTAAAATGTACGCGCCTTGCCCGTGCCGACATTGTAAATCCCGCTCTGCGGCGTGTTTTCCATTAGCCAGCGAATGATGTTGCATACATCGCCCACGTATATGAAGTCTCTCTTTTGCATTCCATTGTTGACACCCTGTTTGTAGGATTTGAACAATTCCATCCTGCCGGTCTTCATTATCTGGTTGTAGGCATGAAACACTACAGATGCCATCTGTCCCTTATGATATTCATTGGGACCATATACATTGAAGAATTTCAGTCCATACCACAACGGCGGTTTTTCTTCCTGTTTCAAAGCCCATACATCAAAAGCCTGCTTGGATTCACCGTAAGGATTCAATGGCTTTAAATTCGGAATGATGCTTTCATCATCGGAATAACCCAAACTGCCATCACCGTATGTTGCTGCAGATGAGGCATATATCAGCGGTATCGAGTATTGTGTGCACTTGTCCCACACGAGTTGTGTGTATTCGGTGTTGTACTTTTTGAGGGTTTCCTTGTCAAACATTATGGTTGAACTGATGGCACCGAGATGTATGATGAAGTCTATCTCGGTGTAGTTGTCGTCAAGCCATTGTATGAAATCGTCTTTGTCTATTCGTTGCTGGACGGTCTTGTTCTTTATGTTGTCAAGACAAATCTTGTCGGGCTGTTTGAAGAGGTCAACTGCTACAATATCATTTCGGTAATTGAAGTTGAAATCTGCAATAAGACAACTTCCAATAAAGCCGCAGGCACCTGTAACTGCTATCATTTCAATTACTTGTTGAATTTGTCGTTCCCTTCATTGAGGAATTTAATGAAATGCTGCACGTCCTTGTCAAAGCCGTAGGGCCCTGCAAGAATGTTTTCATCATTGTCAATGATTACATAGCACGGCTGTGAGTTCTGTCCGTATTTGGTCTTCTGATACTGTTTCCATTTCTTGCCTATGGTTTTGATGGTATCGGTTCCGTTTCCATTGTTGATGACCATGTAATCTTCGGGGTTCAAATCCTTTAAGTCATCAACGTACAGCTCTGCTATTACGAAGTTCTTGTTAAGAACCTCTCTGACAGCAGGGTCGGTCCAGACAGCGTTCTCCATTTTGCGGCAGTTGACGCAGTTGTGACCGGTGAAGTCAATGAGTATAGGCTTTTTGAGTTCCCTTGCGCAGTCAAGGGCTTCATCGAAGTCGAAATATCCTTTGTAGCCTTCCGGTGCGTGCAGGACATCACCGTATTTTGGTGTGTCAGTACACATGTTATGATAGTTCTCGGAAGAAGCAGGCATCATCGTTGTCGTGCCGGAATTACCCTCGTTCTGTCCCAATTTGAAGTCCTGGGTGTACATTTTAGGTGTGAATGCTGCTATGGCATTCAGTGGAGCGCCCCACAGTCCCGGAACCATATAAACTGTAAATGCGAGAGTTATGATGGCAAGGAACAGTCTGAACACTGATACGTGTTCGAGGTCACTGTCATGTTTGAATTTGAGTTTGCCAAGAAGATAAATGCCAAGCAGTCCGAATATTGCAATCCACAACGCTATGAAGGTTTCACGGTCAAGGATGCGCCATCCCATCATTTCGTCGGCTGTTGACAGGAACTTCATTGAAAGTGCGAGTTCGAGGAATGCGAGGACGACCTTTACGGTGTTCATCCAGCCGCCTGACTTCGGAAGGTTGCTGAGCCATGAGGGGAATATCGCAAACAAAGTGAACGGTATTGCCAATGCAAGTGCAAATCCTGTCATGCCTACCAACGGTCCCCACAAGCCGCCTGAGACTATCTCGACAAGCAAAGTGCCAATGATGGGCGCTGTGCATGAGAATGATACGAGAACCAGTGTCAGAGCCATGAAGAATATGCCGAGAATGCCGCTTTTCTTGTCTGCATTTTCATCGGTTTTGTTGACCCACTTTGAAGGAAGCGTGAGTTCAAATCCTCCGAAGAATGAAATGGCAAACACTACGAGCAGCAGGAACAGGAAGATGTTAATCCACGGATTTGTTGCCATGGTGTTAAGGGCATCATCGCCGAAAAGAAGCGTCACACCCAAGCCTAAGAGGTCATATATCAAAATGATGGACAAACCATAGACAACGGCGTTCCTAATGCCTTTCTTCTTGTCATCGGCGGATTTCAGGAAGAAACTTACAGTCATCGGTATCATAGGCCATACGCACGGGGTGACAAGCGCTATGAGTCCGCCGATAATACCTGTGATAAACACACTCCAGAGGGATTTCTTCTTCGGCGCATTGTCTGAATTGCCGTTTTCAGCATCGGCTTTTACTGTTTGGGCTGTGCCAGAACCGGCTTCCTGTATCGCTGGAACCGAAGCTCCGGCTTCACCTAAATTGATTGAAAATTCAGTGGTTTCGGGAGGAAGACAACGCGTGTCATCGCATGTCATGTATCTTACCGAACCGTTGACCGTCGGCGTCCCGTTGGTCACATTGACTTTCTGCCTGAATGTTACCTCCTTGGCAAAATATTTCAGGTCTATGTCAAGGTCGCTGTCATGTTCAGTCGTCGGAGTCGGCTGTTCCATGTCGCCTACAAGTTGATAATCAGTTGATTCCTTGAAATCGAATTTTGTCGGGGTTGTGAAAACAGGATCGGCATCCAATGAATACAAATGCCATTTGCCGCTGATTGTGGCCTTCATGATGAGGCTGTATTCAGTGTCGCTGTTCTTTTCTGACGAGAATTTCCAACTTACCGGATTTTCTTGTGCCAAGACACAGAAAAACAGTAATGTGAGTCCAAATGTTGTTATGATTTTTTTCATATTGATATGATTTTTTTCGATGATTTTATGATAATTCAATTCTATAAACTACTTTCGTATTGTCCGTAATTTTAAATCTGTCGTCAATTCTATGGCCGACTATCCATACAATATTATTTTCAGACCAAAGCGCAAAGGTACTACTTTTTGTAAAATTATCAATCTTTTTGTCAATATAGAAGTCACTGAGTTTCTTTTTTCCGTTCATTCCCAGCGGATAAAAATAATCTCCATCACGGCCTTTCGACAGTCTCAGCGGAAACTTCAACCTGTCGAAATCCAACATTGCCGTGTTTTCATCGCATTTCAGGGAAGTTATTTGCCCACGTGGTATTCTGCTGAATTTCAAATTAAGGGGGGATGTGATTTCTTCATCGTTTTCATTGATGAAATATTCCTGCTCCGTGCTGTTTTGCTTTTTTCGTACCAGCAGCTGACGGCGGTTTATCAGAAGTTCAAATTCGCTGGAATAGAATCTGCTGCCGGTGGAGTTGACGGAATATGCCATTTCCCTGAGCTGTTTCATATTGAATCCATAGCCGTCGAGGGCAAAATACAGGTATCCCCTGAGCTCATCCGTGTCATAGCCGGCAGGGATGTCAATGATTGTATTCCCTTGACGGTCAGTGGTTTTAGGGAACTTCTCGGCTGTAAGCTTAGTGATATATTTTGCGGTGCAGTCAAACTGTTTCATTGATTTCTGCAGAGTTGCGGGAAAGTCGGCATCCAGTTCTTCAATTTTGGGAATTATATTGAGGCGTATGAAATTTCTGACATATTTGTCGGAGAAATTCGTGTAGTCGTCCATGTATTCGATGCCTTTGGTGTATTCGTTTATTTCCTTGCGTGAAAGGAACATCATCGGACGGATGATGAAGCACTGCTTTCTGTTGACAAATGCGTTTTTCACAGGCCTTTTCAGCGGAATTCCCCTGATGCCGTTGATTCCTGTGGAGCGCAGCAGGTTTATGAAGAATGTTTCAGTCTGGTCGTTGAGATGGTGGGCGGTTGCAATCTTAGTATATCCGTATGATTTGCAAAGTTCCACGTACCAGTCATATCTGAGTTGGCGGGCTGCCATTTCCACCGAATCGCCTGTGTTTTCCGCATAGTTGTTAGTGTCGAACTGAGCGACATGAATTTGGGCGTTATATTTTTCGGCAAGGGTTCTGACAAACTGTTCGTCGCGGTTGGAATCCTCACCGCGCAGATGATAATTGCAGTGAGCAATGCCGAACCTGAATCCGGCATCGTTGAACAGCTTGCACAGCAACACCGAGTCCCTGCCGCCGCTTACAGACAGTAACAGCTTGTCATTGTCGTCGATGAGGGAATTGGCATTGATGAATGCGAGAAATTGTTGCGTGTTGTCAAACATTATCCAAATTGTATTTGATGAACGATTCAATGGCCTGATAGTCTGCAAGGCCGAGTCTGTCGTACAGGGTAGCGGTCTTGCGGTTACGTTCCTCGGCACGCTGCCAGAATTCGCGGTTGTCGGAACCTGGAAATGCCACGAAATCCTTTTGCGTCTGATGCTTGAAGATAGCCTTTCTTTTGATTGTAACTTCATCAGGACTAAGCGGCACAGCCATGTCAGTCTCATAGACATAAAATTCGTTCCAGGCACCGCGGTACAGCCACATTCTGCAGTCTTTCAGCCATTGGGCGTTTTTGGCCTTGATGAATTTCAGTGCAGCTATGATGGCATCAAAACAGGTCCTGTGAGTTCCGTTCGGGTCATCGAAGTCACCGGCGGCATAAATCTGGTTTGGCTGAACCGTTTCGAGAAGATTGACTATGATATTGATGTCTTCTGCTCCGAGCTGTTCCTTTTCCATGGTTCCCGACTTTTCGTAGAATGAGATCGGAAGAGCACACGTCTGAACTCCAGTCACTAGCTTATCTCGTATG
>CALFIZ010000056.1 GCA_937877575.1 uncultured Marinilabiliales bacterium
TATGGTAGATAATGAAGAATATGAAGTGTACTGGATAATAAATGGTTATAAAGCACCTCAAATAACACCAACTAAAGATGGATATGTGTTTGCTGGTTGGTACACTACTAATGAATATACTATAGAATATAATAAAGATGAATTAGTAACAAATGATAAAATATTATATGCTAAATTTGAATTAGATAACTAAATTTAATAAGCACATCTAAGATGTGTTTATTTTTTATATAATAATCCATACTATTATTGGTGATATTATGAATTATCAAACATCTATTTCTTTTGGTTTAGTTAATATTCCTGTTTTAATGAATTCTACAATTAAAGATAATAATATTACTTTTAATATGTTACATAAAAAATGAATAACCTACAAATATTTTAGTGATGTATAGATATTGAATAAGTTTGGAAATGCACATTGACACAATCATTAGTTTAACCGCCTTTAATTGAATTAAGGAAAGAAAGCTTTGATAATTGGAATTTAATAATACCCAGTTAAAATATAAGCCCAAACTAATCAAAATTAATCATTAATCAGAAGTTCTCTACTAAATTGAAGAGGAGATTAAATTAAAACTCTAATAATTGCTTCTGCAGATTAATCAAGTGAAAGCGAAGACATATAACCTGAATGTCCCTGTTTTATGAAGATTTGATAAGCCGGACGTCTGATAAGAGATTTGAGGAATTGGTTCTATTAATGAAAGCTTTTTAAGAGGATAGATAATATAAAGTCTATCCTCTTTTTTATTGAATATATAAGTGTTTAATTTCTATTTTAATATTACAAATACAAGTTATAAATTTGAAATGATATTAGATAGAACATGGAACAAAAACGAACAGAAACTGGTAATAAGCTACATTGATAAAGATGGAAACAGACAATTTTATCAAAAGTATTTTCATCATATAAAAACTTATGAATATGATGATCAAGGTGATGTAGATACATGGAATAACAGAAAAGCTAAAAAAGTATATAAAGATACAACCAATTATACACCGAATGAATTTGATATATTGGAATTCATGTATGAGCTTCCGGAAGATTTAAATAAAGCTATGCATGGCCAATATTTTCCTAAATTATATTTCTTCGATATTGAAACTAAATTCGATCCAACAACATTCCCGGATCCAGAAACAGCGCAGCATCAGGTAACATCTATTTCTTTGGTCGGACCTGATATGTCTTGTATTGTTTATGGACTTAGGAATTTAAATGAAAATCAAATTGAATTATTAAGATCAAGATACCTTGATTGGATTGAGAACAATGAATTTGCAAGAGGTATAAAAAAGAAATTTGGTAAAGAACCTAAATTCTTATATCAATATTTTGGCCCATCTAATCCATCAGATCCAAATAGTGCTGAAAAAGATATGTTAAAGCATTTCTTTGTGCATATTTGCCCCAAAATTCCTTGTTTGGCCGGATGGAACAGTTATGGATTTGACTTTACTTATTTAACTACAAGATTAAAAGTATTATTTGGCGATGCCGCTGCATATCGTATTATAAGACAAGCATCCCCGACCGGTGAATTAACTTCTATCAAAGTAACAGATCAGGTGGGCCAATTAAAATGGAAAATAACCGCACCGGCACATTCTATATGGCTTGATTATATGGAAATAGTCAAACAATATGATTATATTCTCAGACCATATGAAAGTTATTCTCTTGATTGGGTGGGTGAACATGCGGTCAATGCAAATAAGATTAAATATCAAGGTACGGCACGAAACGCCCAAACAATCGCGTTATCAAATAAAACATATCAAAAATGGCATCAGACAAGGCACAATATATAGTGGCACTAATTGCAGAGTTCGCTGAGCATTACAAGCTCACGACGATTGAGGCCGCGAAGTACCTGAGCCAGTATAAGGCCTTGGAACTTTACGACCGTCAGTATGGCTATCTGCACACACAGTCGTTTGCTTCCAATGTACGCGATCTCTCCGCATATTGCCGCAGAATGGGAGGTACGCTATGATTACGCTCTATCACGGTTCCAATATGAAGATTGCCAATATTGACATCAACCAATGCAATCCTTACAAGGACTTTGGGCAAGCATTCTACCTTTCTGCTGACAAAAATCAAGCAATGGATATTGCAATCGCCAGGGTGGACATCTTTGGAGGCGAACCTGTCGTTAATGATTTTCGTTTCGATGAGAATCTGTTCACAGACGGAACTATGTCATTCAAGTCATTCAACGGATACACCGAAGAGTGGGCTGACTTTGTCTATCTAAATCGTGACGAGACAATTGTACCACCATTTGAACACTCTTATGATGTGGTTTACGGCCCAATAGCTAACGATCGCGTAGGTCTTCAGATTCGTAATCTTCGCGAAGGAAACATTGACAAGAAAGAATTCCTCCGAAGGTTGAAATATATGAAAGGGGTCACCTTCCAATATGCTTTCTGCACACAAAGAGCCATAGAAAAACTGCTGCCGTATGAATGTAAGTGAACAAGAATTTAAGTATATGGTCGAAGGAATCACCTCCGATCTTATACAGCTACTGATAGACCGCAAAAACTGTACCTTGCCAAACGCAGTTGATCTTGTGTACAGCTCTAACATATATAGTGCCCTGTTGCGCCCTTCTTCTGGGCTTTACAGCCAAAGTTCAGGCTATGTTTTTTCATTGCTGGAGGGTGAACTGGGCCGAGTTCCAGAATTTCATCATGGGTGAAGTCCGCTATAACTCCTTGGCAAAGACATTCCCTGAAGAAGCAAAGGAACTGTTTGCAAAGACCCAGCAGTTCGCGAAACTGCGCTACGAAGGATACAAGAAACTGAGCGAAGGGAAATGATTCCTGAAAGATTATGCCCATGTCGGGCAAACACGACGGTAGATACGTAGCGCGCTACGTATCTACCGCAAAAAAACAGCGCATCCGATTGGGGACGCTGTCTTCAACGTACCTGCTTTTCCTTTTAGTTTGCTCCAGTTTCAGAAGTTTCCTCTTCTTCAACTTCTATCATATCCTTTCCGCAAATCGGACATCTTAAAGGCTTTTCCTCACCTTCATACACATAGCCGCAAGTAGGGCAATAAAATTTCTTGTCTTTCATTTTTTGATTTCATTATTTCAAAATCAACCATAAACAATACCTGTGTCAGTTAAACCATCTCGGTTCATACACTTAATCCATAGGTTTGAAATCTTCTTTTCCCACACCGCAGACCGGACATGTCCAGTCATCCGGCAAGTTTTCAAAAGGAGTTCCGGCAGGAATGCCACTGTCAGGATCACCTACAGCAGGATCATATATATGTCCGCATACTGTACATTCATACTTCTTCATAATAATCATTTTTAAATGTTAAACATAAGCCAAGCAAAAGTACAATTATTTTCCAATTGCAAAAGATTTCTCAGATATTTTTTTATTTGCAACACACTTGCGCAACATACGCCATAACAAAAAAACTATTTATAAATTTGCACCACAAAAAATTACTGAAAATGATTCACTTTGACAATGACTATATGTCCGGGGCAACTCACGAGATAATTGAGCAGCTTACACTTACCAACATGGAAAAGACTGTTGGATACGGACTTGACGAATACACTGCAAAGGCCGTGAAACTGATTCTCGACGCCTGCAATCTGCAAAACAAAGGATATGTGCATCTTATGACTGGCGGGACACAGACCAATGCCACCGTCATAGATGCGCTTCTACAAAACTGGCAGGGCGTGATTGCCACCGAAGACGCTCATATTAACGTTCATGAGTCCGGTGCGATAGAGACAGGCGGGCACAAAGTTCTTGTTATCCCATCGAAAGACGGGAAACTTGCAGCCGCCGACATTGACAGTTATGTTACTGATTTTTACAAAGATGACACTTGGCAGCACAAAGTTGAGCCAGGGATGGTATATATCAGTTTTCCGACAGAATTGGGGACACTTTATTCATTGGACGAACTGAAAGCGATACACCATGTATGCCGAAAGCATGACATCCCCTTATATATTGACGGGGCACGGCTTGGATACGGATTAGCCGCATCGGGCATCACCCTGCCCGAATTTGCATCCGCATGCGATGTCTTCTATATCGGTGGCACAAAGGTAGGCGCACTGTTCGGAGAAGCAGTGGTAACCTCCAATCCCACCCTGCTTCCCCACTTTATGACGCAGGTGAAACAACACGGCGGACTCTTGGCAAAGGGAAGACTTCTCGGCATACAGTTTGCCACACTATTCACCGATGACCTGTACATGCGTATCAGCCGACACGCCATAGCCATGGCTCAAAGGCTTAAGACAGCTTTCGTCAGCAACGGCTACAAGCTGTTCATCGACTCCCCTACTAACCAGCAGTTTTTCATTCTGCCGAATGAAGTTATGGACGAAATGCGCAAACATTTCTCCTTTGAAACGTGGGGCGTGAAAGGCAATATCGAAACCGCCGTCAGATTCGTCACAAGTTGGGCAACCACCGAGGAAGAAATCGAAGAACTTGAAGAATTTCTCGACAAACACAATCCACAGCAATGACGTTTAGAAGCCTGCATTGACAATGATTTTCATGAAAAGTTATATTTTTGCAAAAATTTTAAAACTTAATAATACATGAAAATAGCAAGCAAAAACGTTCTGATAACCGGCGGTGCGTCGGGTATCGGAAAAATAATGGGCCGCATAGCACTCGAACGCGGTGCAGCCCACCTTTTCATTTGGGATATCAACGAATCACACATCAAAGAAACCATAGAGGAATTCAAAAACAAAGGGCTTGATGACGGCACTAAGGTCAAGGGCTGGAAAGTTGACGTAACAAATCCCACTCTCGTCAATGACACCTACAACCTCATCAAAAGTGAATTCAGAGTAGTTGACATAGTGATCAACTGTGCCGGAGTCATAACCAACAACAAGCCATTTGCAGAGCAGACCATCCGCGACATCGACCTCACCCTTGACATAAACGCGAAAGGTGAAATGTATGTGGCGTTAGCGGTTTTGCCTGACATGATGGCGCGTAACAGCGGACATATCTGCAACATAGCTTCAGAAGCCGGCATACTCGCCGTTCCAAAGATGAGCCTGTACGTGGCAAGCAAATGGGCAGTCATCGGCTGGAGCGACACCCTGCGCATTGAATTCAAACAGGCAAAGAGCAAAGTACGCGTAACAACTGCCGTCCCATATTTCATCAACACGGGTCTCTTCGACGGCATAAAATCAAGCATCATACCAATACTTAAACCTGAGCCGACGGCTAAAAAAATCATCAACGCCATCGAGCGCAACAAGAACTACCGCGGGATTCCATTCAGCTATCATTTCTCACGTTTCGTGGAATGCATCCTCCCGACACCTGTATTCGACTGGTTCTTCGGGAAAGTGTTAGGTGTCTATACCTGTATGGACCATTTCGTGGGCCGTCCTTCAGAAAACAAACAAATACGTCAAACAGCAGATACAAAATGAAATACACTATAGAAGACATTCCTTCCATTTTGGAGGGTCAGAAGTCCTTTTTCAAAAAAGGGAATACAAAAGACATAGATTTTCGCATTAAGCAGCTCAAGAAACTGCTTGCCGCAATGAAGAAATTCGAACAGCCGTTGTATGATGCACTATGGCACGACCTGCACAAAAGCGAGCCGGAGTCATACCTTTGCGAAACGAGCATAGTCACCGGTGAAATCCGTTCACACATCAAACATCTGCGCAAATGGGCAAAAACCGAACGTGTAACATCCCCTCTCACCCACATTCCGAGCAAAAGCCGCATCATCAAAGAACCTCTTGGCAACACCCTGATTATTTCACCTTGGAATTATCCGGTAACACTGCTGTTGTGCCCGCTCATCGGAGCCATCAGCGCAGGATGCACAGCCGTATTGAAACCATCGCCATACGTGCCGCAGATCTCCGATGTTCTCAGACAAATAGTCGAAGACACCTTCGACCCCGAATATGTGGCGCTGATTGAAGGTCACAGAGATGTAAACACAGCATTGCTGGAACAGAGATGGGACCTGATATTCTTTACCGGAAGTCCTAAGCTTGGCAAGACCGTGATGGCTGCCGCTGCAAAGAACCTGACACCTGTTGTTTTGGAACTCGGCGGCAAAAGTCCGTGTATTGTGGACAAGGATGCCGACATAAAGAAGGCGGCAATACGCATCGCATGGGGGAAAACTCTCAACAGCGGTCAAACCTGCATCGCACCGGATTATCTGATGCTGCATCGCGACATCAAGGAAGAGTTTGTCAATGAATTCAAGAAAGCCGTTGTCAAACTGCATGGCGAAGACACCCATAAAAGCCAGCACTTTGTAAGAATGGTCACTGACAAAGCTTTCAACCGTGTCATCGGATACCTGAAGGACGGCCATGTGATTGCAGGGGGGCATTATGACGCTTCCGACCGCTACATTGAACCGACTTTGCTCGATGATGTTGACCCTGATTCACCGGTTATGACCGACGAAATATTCGGTCCTATCTTCCCTATTATCGATTTCAGCTCCATTGACGAAGTCACAGATTTCATCACCGAAAGGGAAAAACCTTTGGCATTCTATTATTTCGGCAACCGCAGCAAAGGCTGGGATGTGCTTGGGAAGACAACCTCCGGCGGCGCATGCGTCAACGACACCATCATGCACTTTGCCAATGCCAAAATGCCTTTCGGCGGCGTAGGCAACTCCGGTATGGGACGCTATCACGGCAAGGACAGCTTTGAGGCTTTCACACACCACCGCTCAGTTATCGACACTCCAAACTGGATAGACCTGCCTTTCCGCTATATGCCATACAAATTCATCGGTCTTATGAAAAAAATATTAGGATAAATGCACAAACGTTTAATTTTATTATTGTTAGCTGCCATCACTTCATTCCAGGCAATAGCACAAACTGACTACTACGTTACAGACTTCGGGGCGGTGGATGACGGTATCTATCTGAATACAAGGATTATACAGTCGGCTATCGATTTCGTGAGCGAAAATGGCGGCGGTCGCCTGATATTTCCTTCCGGCAAATACCTGACAGGTTCCATTTACTTGAAGTCAGATGTCACACTGCACCTCGAACAGAATGCCGTTATCCTCGGTTCCACAAATCCTTTAGATTACGTGAAAGACCCTTACGTAAGATGGATGTCCCTGATTTTTTCCATAAAGCAGTACAACATAGGGATAACAGGGACCGGAACCATTGACGGTCAGGGATTCACGACTGCATACAACCAGTGTGAAAATGTTCACAAGGGACTGTTCAACGACAATCTGAGGAACGACCGTCCGAACGAGACCAACCGGCCTGAGAACATTTATTTCAGGGAATGCACCAACGTCCTCGTGGAAGGCATAACACTGAAAGACCCCGCAAGCTGGAATCAGACCTACGACCGCTGCGTAAATGTAACCGTTCAGAACATCACAGTTGACAGCAAATCATACTGGAACAACGACGGCATCGACATAGTTGACTGCAACGGGGTAATAGTGCGAAACTGCGACATGGATGCGGCAGACGATGTTTTCTGTCTGAAATCGCACAACAAGGACTGTATCTGTCAGAACGTGGTAATTGAAAACTGCAGGGGACGCTCAAGTGCCAACGGGCTGAAATTCGGAACCGTATCGCAAGGCGGGTTCAAGAACATAACCGTCAGAAACCTTGAGATTTATGACACATACCGCAGCGCAATAACTTTGGCAGCCGTTGACGGCGGAATCATCGAAGACGTTGACATCGACGGAGTAAGAGCCATCAATACCGGCAACGCGATTTATCTCCGTACCGGCAAGCGCAACAAGGATGAACGCATAGGCACAATGAACAATGTATTGATAAAAAACGTTTATGTTGAAGTACCGGCGACAAAGCCCGACAAAGGTTATGCTTATGAAGGTCCGGTTGAAGACCTCCCGAGAAACGTTTCTCCGGCAGGCATTGTGGGCATCGAAGACAGCCACATCAAAAATGTCACGCTTGAAAACGTTGAAATCGTATATCCTGGCGGAAGCGACCCGAATTATGCCTACCGCGGCACCGACAAGGAATCACTGAAGTCTGTTCCGGAAATGGTTGCGTCTTATCCCGAATTCTCACAGTTCAAGGAACTGCCTGCATGGGGACTTTATATCCGTCATGCTGAAAACATAACTCTCAAGAATGTGACTTTCACAGCCAAGGGAAAAGAGTACCGGCCGGCCATTGTCGCTGACGATGTAAGCGCCCTCAAACTTG
>CALFIZ010000057.1 GCA_937877575.1 uncultured Marinilabiliales bacterium
AACAAGTAAATGTTATTTCACACATTAGGATGGCCATTTATTGACCATCCTAAAAGTGTGCGATGGGACTATAGGGTTTAATAGCATTTATATAATTATTATTATTTAATTCCAGGAGGAAAAAACTATGAAGGTAGGCGTTATCGGCGCAGGAACCATGGGTCAGGGAATTGCTAAGGCATTCGCTCAGGTTGACGGTTATGAGGTAGCACTCTGCGATATCAAGCAGGAGTGGGCAGACGGCGGCAAGGCTAAGATTGCCAAGGGCTATGCAAGACTTGTAGAGAAAGGCAAGCTCACACAGGAGGTAGTTGATGCAATCCTCGCTAAGATCACCCCAGGTCTCAAGGAAGATCTCTGTGCAGACTGCGATTTAATCGTTGAGGCTGCTTTTGAGAATATGGAAGTTAAGAAGACAACATTTGGCGAGCTTGACAAGATCTGCAAGCCAGAGTGCATCTTCGCATCTAATACATCAAGCCTCTCTATCACAGAGATTGGCAACGGACTTACACGTCCTATGGTAGGTATGCATTTCTTCAATCCTGCCGACAGAATGAAACTCATCGAGGTTATCGCAGGCGTTAACACACCTGCATGCACAGTTGACACTATCAAGAAGATCTCTGAGGAGATCGGCAAGACTCCTGTACAGGTTAACGAAGCAGCTGGTTTCGTTGTCAACCGTATCCTCATCCCTATGATCAATGAGGCTGCTTTCATCAAGATGGAGGGCGTTTCTGATATCGCCGGCATCGATGCAGCTATGAAGCTTGGCGCTAACCACCCCATGGGGCCTCTGGAACTGGGAGACCTCATCGGACTCGATGTGTGCCTCGCTATCATGGAAGTCCTGTACAATGAATTCGGTGACACCAAGTACAGACCGCATCCGCTGTTGAGGAAAATGGTTCGCGCAGGACTGCTCGGCAGAAAGAGCGGACAGGGCTTCTATAAGTACTAATAGATACGTGCTTGATATTTAGATTGATAGAAGGGGTGGCTGAAATTAGTCATCCCTTTTTATTTTATCCCATAGTCATTGCAGAATCCGGCAAACCTCTCGCTGGTCGCTATGATATACTGGTATGCAGGAAGCCCGTCCTCTCGTTTGAGCCTTCTGACTTTACTGCTGTCGTTTCTTATTATGTTGCTGAAATCATCGTTGGTCGAGTATGTGAACATATTGTTGTTGTGGTAGAAGAAGAAATATTTGTTGCTTATGCCATATTCGCCTTTGGTGATGAGTATGATGGATATTGATTCGGTACCGCTTGCCTTCGAAATCTCCACAACACCTTCCACCGTTTTGTCAACTATGTTGCCGTCAATGGAGTAAACATCTATCGGACCGGTGGAATAGAAGACCTTGCGGTTGTTGTCCCAGATTAATTTGACTTTCGACAAAACTATGTTCGACTTGAGTATGCCGGGCATTTCAGATTTTCCGTATTCTATGCTGTTGTAGTATTTTTCAAATTCCTCTTTGCTCATCATACATTGCAATGCGGACAGGAAAGTGCTTCCGTCATCTGACGATGTGCTTTCATAAGAATATGCAAGCTCGTTGTACATGATGTCCAATGCTGATTTGTTGAAATGGAAATCAAGTGCCAGCGCAACTTCCGAAACCAGACTGTCGTTGACGAAATGATAGTTGAGGCTGCCACCGGCTTTCAGCTTTATCCTTCCGGGGTTTTCGAAGAAATTATATCCACCGAAACCGTTCATTGCGCACTGATCTATGTTGAGAGATATGTATTTGTTCTTTACACCCTCAATTGTTGTAGAAGTGTCAGCGATGCTGAACTCATTGTCTTTGACCGTCATCAGTCCGTCAACATTGAATATGCTCCAGTCGGATGTCTTTATCATGGTGGAAAGGAATGACGGGTAAATTATAGCACCGGGCTTTGAAAGGTTGATTCCTGAATAGACAGGCTTTTTGTCGAGCGATACGATGTTTCTGTTGACAGGAAGCTGAAGGTTGTCAGGGTCGGTTCCGGTGGTGAATTTCAGCCAGGTGTTGTCTTCAAAACAAGGTTGCTTGATGTGGTAATAACCATTGAAGAGCAAATCTGAAGTCGGACTTTTGATGGTTATCGTTCCCTGGAAATCGACAATCGGGTTCAACGGTAGCGGATTTAATTCTGAAATTACGGCTCTGCCTGTGACTATTGAGTCTTTACCGCTTATTTTCTCAACGAAAACGGGAGTCGTGTTACCCTTTGAGTCCACATAATTGTAATATCCTGAACCGCTGAATTCTTTCCTTGACTTTATCGTTGCGCTAAGCTGATGGATAGTGTGATAGTGGTTTCCTAAGTTGAGCACTACGTAACCGTTGGTTATGGGCATTAGGGCACCGCCGACAGTTGCGGTAACGGTACCGTCTGCCGGAATGATGGCTGCATCCGATGACTCAATGTAATTCACCCCGTTGAATGTCAGCGTCATCTTGCTGTAGTCGAAGTTGCCGTGACTCGTCCCGAAATTAAGGGAATCACTCGACTTGCTCATGGCGTATGCGTGTGAAATGTCGTTGATGGTGTCGAATGCGTCTTCAATGTTGCGCGGACGCCTCTCCTTGCTGCTGTCGCCAAGTATCAGTCGCTTGTCTGCCAAATCCCACAGAAATGTCTGATAATTGGTTGAGTAACCGTTTTCTTTGAAAACTATCTTTGACGATTCGGCATTTCTTGCTGCAAATATACCTTCACTATTGTTTACATCCATAAACATGCTGTAATCATTGGCGTTGACAATAGTGTATCTGTCATTGGTCTGGTAATATGCAAAGTCGGATAAATCGGCTGTAAATGATTCTTTTTCAAACGAGAACATGTCGGAGGATATTTCTCCCAATCCGTTTCTGACCTTGCCTTTTCCGGTGATTCCTTTTTCGGAGAAATACAGCTTTCCGTAGAGGATGAACCGGTCATGGTAAAGACTGTAAGGCTTGTTGCTTGTTGAAGTGAATTCCATCCGGTCGTTAGGGATGTCGAAACTCATCTCCGACTGCTCACCGGCGATATATGGGAACTCTGTCTGATTGTATTTTTCTTCGATGACCACATTGTCAACTACAGCATACAGCGATTCGGGATACATCATGAAATGTTCGGAATGAAGTTCGGCTGACAGGTATTCCAAACTGCCGTTAACCTGTAAACAACTGTTACTCAACGAGATGGTTCCTTTCATGTTGCATTTGCCGTTATATGCAGGGTAGCCTTCCTCCGGTATGTTATGTCTGAAACCTAATGATTTGTCTTCCATTACCACAAGATTTTCTCTGAAGTTGTTGAAGATGCCGGCTGAAACAAATTCACCGCTGAAGGAAATGTTGTCGGGTATGAACGTTGCCAGACTGTCGAACATGAACGGGTCGATGAGGAAGAAGAAATCGTTTTTCTGATAGACGTTGTCGCAGATTTCAGGTTTTTGGTAATACACGAAAGCCGAGTCGGTGCTCCAAAATCGCGGGTATTCCTTGTTGTTGTCAATCACCCCCGATTTGTTATAGAATTTGTCAATTTCGAGATACCCCTTCAGATTTTCTATAGGGGAGTTTATCTTGCTGATGACTTGGTGACCAGCGATGTTGTAACTGCCTGTGTTATAGTAAAATGACAATGAGTCGATTTGTGGCATCTTGACTTTGAACTCCGAATAGTTGAAATAATTGGCGGTCGAGTAAATGTCAATAAGTCCTGATTTCAAATAACCGCTGAAATGGAAATCCATGTTGGCGGCAATATCCAATGTTTTGTTATAGGGATAGATGATGACATTCTTTTTTTCGCTAAGTATCAGTTTGTCAACTCCATATACCCTCAGATTCAAGGTCTTTCTGTCGAGGATCGCATTGTAGTCATTTGTGACCTGAGAATGGATGCTTAGGATGTCGTAATCCTGTCTCTTGCTTTTGTTGGCAATATATCTGTACAGTTTGGGCAGAACGACAATGTGGTCGTTTTTCTTGTCGTACGACACGAGGCCGAAATCCTCAAGAATCAGCAGCATTGCTTTGACCTGGTCGTGTGAGATTCTGCAGTAATTGGATATTTCGTCAAGATAGAAGCTGTCGGAATATTCCCTGACATACTTGTTTATTGTTATGAGCATGTTGATGCCGTCGGGAGTTTCAAACTGTCGGAATCTTTCTTCAGAGAAATAGTTGTCGGACTCGAAAAATGCGGTTCCGCCTTTGGTGAAGGTGACTTCCGGAGCGAAATAAATTGAATCGGAGCTG
>CALFIZ010000058.1 GCA_937877575.1 uncultured Marinilabiliales bacterium
ACAGAGAAAGTACAAGAAACTGTCTAATGATGCGCCAGGACTATATCCGACTTGCCGATGCACTGTACAAATGCGGCAGAGTTGACTCTGCAGCAGTAGTCATTGACAAGGCACTTGAGGTGTTCCCAAACCATACCATTCAGACAGACTATTATCTGTTCCCGGGTATTGATATCTATTTTGCTGCCAATCAGAAAGATAAGGCAATAGCCCTCGCGGAAACCATTCACAAGAAATACATTGATGAGATTCAATATTATCTTTCCCTCTCACCGAATTTCAGTGAATACTATTCCGAAGACATGAAAAACGCGCTGTCAGTTATTGCACAGCTTTCCAGAATTCTTGAAGACAACGACGAAAAAGAACTTGCACAGCAGTATAAAGATGAATTCTCTGGACTAATTGGAATTTAGTAACTTGAACAAATGATGCATATTTCATCACAATATGTTGACTGATTTATTTTAAAAAGGGTGTGGCTTTACAGCTACGCCCTTTCTTATATATAATAATTTCAAACCATTTCATTATGAAAAAAACTCTATTCCTTGCAATGATGTTGTTTGCGTTCAACATCCTTAATGCTCAAATATTAGTCAATGAAGATTTTGAAACCGGCAACATTGATGGAGAGACACCAACCGGATGGATATGCGAAGACGGAGGCTGGTTATGCAACGAAGGCGACAAAACCTACAACCGCAGAGCTCATTCAGGCTCATGGTACGTCACAGCCCAATATAACGATAACACCTGGATGTACAAAGAGATGACTGTCACCGAAGGTCAGCTTTACAGAGTCTCCTTCTGGCATCTCACCAACGGCAACGACCATTTCACCTTCGAAATCAAGGCCGGGACTATGCCTTACTCCGGAGGTATGACATATCCTATTCTGTCTCCCATGGAAATATCCAATACCGAATATGAAAACACTGCAGCCGTATTCAATGCCCCGATTACCGGAACCCTCTATATAGGATTTCACAGCACAGCGACATATTCACCGTGGTATCTTTGTATTGATGACATAATCATCGAACAGACAGAGAGTTACAGTTTCCGCACCGAAAACCTTACACCTGACTCAATTCTCTATATGGGTGAAAACGGAACCTTCCGCTTCAGCATACTCAACAACGGCACCCAATCCGAGACCATAAATCTGACGAGTGAAACCTATATCCTGCAGCCGCAGTTTTACATCGGCAACCAGCAGGTCACTTCAGTCACATTAAGCCCTGATGCGACAGCATACGTTGATGCAGTAGTCACAATGCCGACTGAAGGCGTTTCGCACAATGAGAATGTTCTTCTCCAAATAACAGCATCATCAACAAATACAGAGCATACCGAAAACATAGACTTTAACGTCACTGTCAAGGCGCCTTATTTCGAATATCCTCTGACAGAGGGCTTTGAAGACGAATCATTCCCTCCTGAAGGCTGGCGTGCCATCATACTCGATGGCAACTACAACTTCATCAGAGCCACCTCCGGTGCGCAGCCCACATGTGTCCCGCACGATGGAAGCACCGCAATGGCCATGTACAAGTCGTTCTTCGCACACGTGGGGCAAGGCGCCATCCTCGTCTCTCCGAAACTGTCAACCAATGCCACCGACAACATCGTAAGGTTCTGGATATACAGAACAGACAACATTAACTATCGTGCCGACAAAATAAATGTCTATTTCAACAACACACCGGACTTAGAGTCTGCCTCACTGCTCGGTTCCGTTCACAGAGTTATCTCACTGGAACCTGTCGAAGACCACAACGGCTGGTTTGAATACTCGTATTCATTTGACAGTGAATACGACAACGGTTATATCATTTTTGAAGCATACAGCGACTATGGATGGAATATGTACCTTGACGACATATTCATCAGCAATTCAAGTTCCGATGACAATCCTCCTGAAGTGGTTTCATTATCAGGCAATCACACTTACGCCGATGTTGACATGAATCTGGTGTTGTGTGCCCGCGATGCCTCAGATATGCCTGAGGAGCTGACAGCAACATATAACATAAACGGTACGGCATACAACCTGACTTTTGTTAGCAGCAAAAACAGCCGCGGCGATCATTACTTTACCGCAACAATTCCCGCACAGCCCAACCATACTTCCGGCACTATGACTGTAACCCTGGTGGATGTCAACGGCAACAGCGCACTTTCCGACCCGATGGATTTGTCATGGGACTGGCAGGCGCCTTTATTGGAAGAAGGCTTTGAGGGTGAGACTTTCCCGCCTGAAGGATGGACCCGCAGTGGTATGCCGCAGACATGGATGCAATGGGCACGCTGGGGAACCATCATCTATGACGACAGCGATGAAAACGAATTCATAGTGACTCCTCCTGAAGGCACAAAACAGGCTTGTCTCGAATGGGATTTCCAGGAAAACGCACAGGACGAGCATCTCATCACACCACTGATACCAATCACACGCCCTACAGAACTGCAGTTTGAAACATTCGTACAACTCGGCACAATATATTACGACCATTTTGAAGTTAGGGTTTTCAACAACAGCGACTACTCATGGACAGTACTTTGGGATGCCTATTACCTTCCTGAAGGAATCAACATGTATGATGAAACTGTACACATTGACTTGTCACAGTTCATCGGCAGTTCCATCAAAATCGACTGGCGAGGCTACAACGCTTTGGGAACAAACCTTTGGTATTCATGGTTTATCGATAATGTCAAAGTCATTCCTACCGACACCATTCAAAGCGGAACACCTGTTCTGAATCTCGCAAGTCTTACCGCTGACACAACAGTCAACATGAATTCCGATGCCACACTTCGTTTCATGGTTTCCAACACCGGTGACGGTGATGACCAAATTATTTTTACTCAGACCGGAAACGAAATACCAGGCACATTCTTCATTGATGGCACTCCAACTAATGCAATTAATCTTCCTGCCGGACAGACAAAAGAAGGTTGTCTTCTTGTTGCCATCCCCGCCGAAGGCTTTGACAACCAACAAGTTATATCATTCACAGTGTCAGCTGCTTCTCAAATCACTCAAGATGTCAAGAATGTGAATTTCAATGTAACTGTGATTAATCCGGCATTTCTTCCAGGCGATGCCAACGGCGACGGTGTTGTCGATGTCCGCGACATTACAACTGTCATATACTACATCTTCAACGGTTCCGCACCACAATTCATCTTCGACAATGCAGATGTCAACTATGACGGCATCATAAATGTTACAGATGTTATGGCGATAGTAACGATTATTCTTGAAAGCAAAAGATAAAGCTTATTCTTTGATTGGTTTCGGCTTGTAAAAGAACAGGAAGTAAAAACCAAGAAGAATAAACGGAATCGACAGCAGTTGCCCCATATTCAGGACCATGTTGGTTTCAAAGTCAACTTGCGGATTCTTTATGAACTCAATGAAGAATCTGAAGACAAACACTAATACCAGGAACAATCCGGCAAGGAAGCCTGTACGCAGTTTTGTGCCCTTCTTCTGATAAAGGCAGAAGAGCAGAACAAATATCAGCAGATAAGCCAACGATTCGTACAACTGTGTCGGATGCTTAGGCACCGTTTCTCCGTTTCTTACAAATATCACGCCCCACGGCAGGGTGGTCTCAACACCGTAAATTTCTGAATTGAAGAAGTTTCCGAGCCGGATAAAAGCACCGGCAAGTGCAACTCCTATAGCAAGTCTGTCAAGAAACCACACCCAATTGAATTTGTATTTTCGTGAAAGGATGTAAACGGTAATCGGCAAAGCTATTGCAGCCCCGTGACTTGCAAGACCACCCTTCCACGTTTTGAGTATTTCCAAAGGATTTTTAAAATAATAGTCGGGCTCATAAAACAGGCAGTGACCTAACCTGGCTCCCACTATCAAGGCAACCAGCAACCATATTACCACCTTGCTTAATACGACTTCAGATTTGCCCTCCTTCCTCCATGCATAACTGACGATAAGATAGCAAAGATACACGCCCAAGGCAAAGCACACACCGTACCATGCAATATATAAGTTTGAATTAGGAAATATCCTCGGTTCAAAATTCCATACTATGTAATTCAGCATACAAACAATTTTTTCACAAAGATATATTTTTTTTCAGAAATGTTATGGACATTTCATGTTTTTTGGCATTAACGTATATGAACGAAGACATCCTATACCTGATTGCGTTGACACAAGTGCCGAATATCGGTATCGTCAACGGCAAGAAACTCATTGAATACTGTGGCAGTGCAAGAAACGTATTTTTTGAGAAAAAGAAAATATTGTCGAAAATCCACGGGATCGGTGACGGCATAATTGACTCCTTGAATTCCAAGAAGCCGTTGGAGGCAGCTGAAAAGGAAATCGAATATGCCACAAACAATTCCATCAGAATAGTTTCGTATATGGACACAAACTACCCCAAAAAACTGAAGTCGTGCCATGACTCACCTATAGTTCTGTATATCAAGGGAAACGTGCTTCCACGAAAAGAGAAGATGTTAGCAGTGGTGGGCACACGCAATGCAACGGAATACGGTCGCAAGGCATGCAGCAGAATCATAAACGAACTGAAAGACCTTGATGTCGGCATAGTCAGCGGACTCGCATACGGCATTGACACCTGCGCACACACTGCAGCATTGTCGGAAGGTCTGTCAACCTTCGCCGTACTCGGAACGGGATTCAAGACGATTTATCCATATACCAACCTGCATC
>CALFIZ010000059.1 GCA_937877575.1 uncultured Marinilabiliales bacterium
ATCGACCCTTCGGATGTGGGTATCTTTTATATAACTCCTTGTGCAGCAAAGATATGCGCGGTCGTCAGCCCTGTCGGGGATGAAAAATCCCCTATTACTGGTTTCCTCAACATGGATATGATGTTTGACATGCTCAGCATAGAGTTGCAGAAGATTAAGGGTACTGTCGATCCTGATTTCAAACGCAAGACATCACTTACACGTACCGAGGTCAAATGGAGCCTCACAGGTGGTGAAATCAAACATGCATTCGGCAGAAAGTTGTCAATTGACGGTATTGCCAATGTAATTGAGTTCCTCAATAAAGTTGACGATGAAGCAATTGATGACATTGATTTCCTTGAACTCCGTGCTTGTGACCAGGGGTGCGCAGGTGGCATTCTTACTCAGGGTAACAGGTTCCTTACCGTTGAAAAACTCATGATGAGAGCCAACAAAAAAGCCGTAAACAAACGTCACGGCCCTTATTACAGCGACATTACGTATGATGAAATCAAAGTGCCGACTGTGAATCCGCGTCCGATAGAAGGTCTTGACAAGGATATTTCAGTGGCAATAAAAAAGATGGAACAGAAACAGGAAATCTATAGGATGCTCCCCCAACTCGACTGTGGATGCTGCGGTTGCCCGACATGTGAGGCTTTCTCCGAGGATGTCGTCAAATCGCTGAAACCACTGTCAAGCTGTCTGTTCATTCAGGTCGCCTTCAATTCTAAAAATGACATGGGAAAAGAAATCATTCAAAAGATTTGGGGCGACAATAAGATAGTTGAAAAATTAAAAAACAAATTGGAAAACGATAATTGAATTATCATGAAAGTTAGTGAATTATTGGAAAAATTACAATATAATGTGTTCAGCAAAGCTGACACCAATAAGGAAATAAGTGCGGGATATGCTTCAGACCTCCTAAGCGATGTCATGGGCAATTCCTCTGAAGGAAATATCTGGGTTACCATGCAGACTCATAAAAATGTTGTGGCTGTGGCAGCACTGAAGGAACTGTCGGCGGTGATATTCACCAACAGTAACGTGCCTTCCGATGAGTCTATCGAAGCCGCCAACGAAGAAAATGTTTTGCTTTTAGGTACTTCGAAAGGTACTTTCGAAGTCTGCGGCGAAATATATAATCTGCTGGAATCCAAGTAGAAATGAAAAACTACAAGGCTGATTTCCATATACATACCGTTCTTTCTCCATGCGGCAGTCTTGATATGAGCCCTGTCAATATTATTCAGGCTGCTAAAAAGAAACACATCAATATAATCGGTATCACTGACCACAATGCAACCCAGCATACCCAGGTGGCCAAGAAAATAGGCGACCGCGAGGGTGTCTTTGTAATGTGCGGATGTGAAGTGTGTACAAAAGAGGATATCCATTGCCTTGCATTCTTCGAGAAACCTGAGGAAATAACCGAATTCCAGGCGTATATAGACAAGTATCTTCCGCCAATCCCCAATGACCCCGACAAATTCGGATATCAGGTGATAGTCAATGAAGATGAGGAAATAGTTGACGAACTGCCTTATTATCTGCTTTCGGGCATTGACCAAAGCATGGAAGAGGTCCAGGCTGAGGTGAAATCACTCAACGGCATTTTCATTCCGGCACATATCGACCGTCCCACATTCAGCGTGACAAGCCAGCTCGGATTCGTACCGTTGGACTTGACACCGGATGCGTTTGAGATTTCAAAATTCTGTTCGTTTCAGAAAATATTGAAACTTTACCCTTATATCAGCAGTTACAGAATAACACAGGACTCTGACGCCCACTTTATTGATGATGTCGGGTGCGTCTGCAACGTGTTGGAACTGGAAGAACTGTCATTTAAATCAATAAGAGATTATCTTTGTACAAAAACCGATTCAAAATGAAAGAAATAGCTTTAAACATCCTGGATATCGCCAACAACTCCATCCGTGCGGGTTGCAAGACCTTGAAGGTTGAAATCGAGGAAAGCGAGAAGGACAACTTCATGAAACTGACTATAACAGACGACGGCTGCGGTATGGACGAGGAAGTTCTGAAAAAAGTCACAGACCCGTTCTATTCCAGCCGCAAAACACGTCATATTGGCTTGGGGGTTCCGTTTTTGAAACAACATGCTGAAATGGCAGGAGGTACGTTTGACATCAAGAGCAAACTTGGAGTGGGGACAGTTGTCACGGCCACTTTTGTCCTCGATCATCCTGACCGCCAGCCTCTTGGCGACATAGAGTCGGTAATGTCCATGATAATCTCATCCAATCCGGAAATAGACTACTATTATCTCCATAAGACCGATGAGGCTGAGGCGGAACTCGATACCAAGGCGGTAAAAGAGGAACTCGGCGACATCCCCATTACTGAGCCGGAGGTTATAAAAATTTTAAAAGACATGATGTCTTTGGAATAATTGTGTTATCTTCGCACAGAATTTAAATACGAAATATTAACTTTTAAATAATAAAAAAATGAACTTACTCTATTTGATACTTATGTCACAGCCTGCAGCCGGCACTGACGGTCAGCAAGGAGGAACCACGTGGTCAACACTGATACTGATGCTTGTGCTCATGGTTATTTTCTGGCTGTTTTTCATCCGCCCTCAATCAAAGAAAGCAAAAGAACAGAAACAATATCAGGAATCTTTGAAGAAGGGTGACAAAATCGTCACCATCGGCGGCATTTATGGCAAGATTGTTGAAACAAGCGATAACTCCACAAAAATAGTAATAGAATCACAGGGTACTAAACTTGAAATGGACAAATCAGCCATCAACGCTGAGGCATCTGCTGCTCTGAACAAATAGTTCATTGTGAAATGGGGATGGATTAAATCGCGGTCATTCTGGATTTGCATCGTAATATCCGCATTGATTTGGTATATCATCTACCTCTCTTCAAGTACCGTTCTTAAAGAAAGAATAGAGGTTGAATATGTTGATTTGCCTGAAAATTACTTCATTACAGCCAAATCATCCGACTTTGTCAATATCAGTCTGTCCGTAGAAGGGAACCAAGTTAATGAAATCCATTCACAAATCAAGAATTCATCTGTGATTGTAAGTCTCGCCAATGTGAAAACTGCCGGAAGGGATAAACTGGTGTACTCCTATCAGGTGGCCCCATACGTCAAAAATCAGGTTGGCGATATGCTAAAGACATCTGTAAATTATTCAATATCAACTGATTCCATATCCCTGACTTTTGAAAAGGCAATAACCAAAAGAGTGCCACTCAAGGATGATTCCCAGTTTGATGTCGCCCCGGGATATATGCTGTTGAAAGGCTCCGGTTTCTCATGCGACTCAGTGACGGTCACGGGATTGACTTACAATGTTGACCAGGTTGACCATGTTACATTGGGATATTCCCCAATCTCTTCGGTCAACAGGTCAAAAGCCATTGATTTCAACTTTGAAGACTATTATCACGACTTTACTGTTGAACCTCCTGTGGTGACATACACCATTAAGGTCGCTGAATTCACCGAATCTTCCGTGACCCTGAAAATCGAGGATTTTTGCGATTCAAAAGACAAGTGGTTTTTCCCTGAAAGCGTTACGGGCAGATTCAATGTGCCTTTGACAGATTTTAACCAGATATCGAAAAATGATTTCTACCTTGTGGTCACCATTCCCGAAGGAAATGTCAACAAGGCTTTGGTTGATATGAAGACAACCGCTGATAATGTGATAGTTATAGACGTTGAACCTAATACTGTAGATTATTTGATTCATAAATGATGTTAGTTGGTGTCACCGGTTCCATCGCTTCAGGAAAATCTGTAATTTCACGTATTTTTGAAACGCTGGGATATAGTGTGTTCTATGCCGACGATGAGGCAAAAAAACTGTATTACAGTCAGGAAATCGCTGCAGCAATCAACAAAAAAGTTGGTGCTGATTTAATAGATTTCACCAATCCCGACTTTGCTAAAATTGCGGAGTTCATCTTTGTTTCCTCTGAAAACAATTCGCTGATTGTTAATACTTTATACCCGTTTCTAATCGAACGGATCCGCCAGTGGCAGCAGATACATTCCTCGGAATCCGTTCTGTTCGTTGAGGCTGCCATGATTTTTGAAAGCGGATGGGATAAATTTTTCAATATGACAATCTGCGTCTATGCGGATGAAAACGTGCGACTGCAGCGTTTGCGTGCCAGAAACCCACATAACTACGAAAACTGCCTCGCAAGGACAAAATTCCAATGGAATGATGATCTTAAATGCAAACTTGCGGATTTTGTGATTACCAATGACGGCGTTTTGCCTGTTATGCCTCAGATATCAGACTTTTTAAGCAGGTGTGAACAAATGGAAAATATTGTCGGAAATTATATTTTAAAGAATCATCAACTCTGTGACAGACAGGAATATACATTGCAAAATGCTTTCCTTTATG
>CALFIZ010000060.1 GCA_937877575.1 uncultured Marinilabiliales bacterium
CGGGGCGAGAGCGGCATCACCATCAACGGTCTGGTATGGATGGGTACGTTCAACGCGCACACGAAAGCCACCCATACAGTCAGGGAATCGGGATACATTCCGAGCGGAGTGTTGAACGAATCGTACTCACGAAGCGTAATGTTGAAATTAGTGGAATCCGTCACTGAAGTGCTGCCCACATGAATCCTGCCGTTGGTGATTCCCCCGTTTGCGGTTATCAGTCCCAAAACATCGCGGGCAGTTAACTTTACACTTACTTTTCCGTCAGAACCGGGGCGGGTGTGCGGCGACCTCCATATCTGCTGGTACTTGGCATTCTGCAACGGATTATAAGCGCCATAAGCCGACATCCATGCGTGCCAGAAAACAGGTTCAAGACTGTTGGTATCTGATGTGTCGAAATATTCCCAGTTTTCGAAATCATAGTTCCTAAACTGCGCACCACCCTCTGCAATATATTGAGCTTTAAGGGATTGTGATATCAGTGCAACACAAATTACAAGGTATATCTTCTTTTTCATATTCAATTGATTATAATCATCTTTTCTATTACTTTCCAGAATTCATCAGCACTTTTGTCCCAGTTGAACATCTCACGTCTGACTCTTCCCTTTTCTATCAGCGATTTACGCAGTTCCGGATTGCCAGCGACTTTCTCCATCGCCTCGGCAATATCATCAATGTTGAACGGGTCAACCAACAGAGCCGCATCACCTGCCACTTCAGGCATAGAGGACGTATTTGAGGTAATGACTGCGATATCAGATTCAAACGCTTCCACTATAGGTATGCCAAAACCTTCAAAAACAGACACGTATGTCAATGCCAACGATGATGCCATAACCTTTGACAATTCCTCGGATGAAAGGTATCCGACAAATATCACGTCGTCCTTGTGCCTCATGGCATTGTATGTTTCCTCGAAATCGGGGCGGCGCCACATCTTCGTACCCACAATCACCATCTTCACATGATTTTCGTCATGTTCCTTGAATTTGTCGAATGCCATGAGCATATTAACCAGATTCTTGCGTTTGTGGAGTGATCCCACGAAAAGCAAATACTCGCAACCATCAGCATATTTATTTCTCACGGAAGTCTTTTCAGCCTCAGTCAAAGGCTTATATATCGGATTTGCAGCATTATACACAACATCAATTTTCTCAGGATCAACATCATACAATTTGACAATGTCGTCCTTGGTAAATTGCGAGACTGCAATTATCCTGTCAGACTGTTTCGCATATTTTGGGACATAATGACGGACATATCTGAGATTTCGTTTTGGCATGAACTGCGGATAATACTCGAAATTCATGTCATGAAAAACCGTCAGTTTCGGGATTTTTGCGCGCAGGGAAGTCCAGCCGTCAGGTGAAATCAGCAAGTCGGCATTTAACTTCCTGACAGCCCGAGGAATTCCCCATTCGAAGAACAGATACCAGAGTATCGGAAGTCGGGATTGCGGATGAACCACCACAGGTGTCACATTGTCGGAGAAGACAAACTCGTCGGAATATTTCCTGTCGAAAAGGAAGTAGAACCGGTGTTCGGGATGGGCTTTTGCTATTCTGCTGAGGATTTCGTAAGAAACCCAGCCGATACCCTCAAGACGGCCATGAAGGAGCAATCGTGTGTTCACTGCAATTTTCATGTTGCAAAGATAAATATTTTATACAAAAAAAGGCGGGATTGCTCCCGCCTTTAACAATACAAAAAACTTTCAATTAGGCTTTATTATCGCTGCCTAATACTTCTTTGATTTTATGCTTGTAGAGTTCTCTCAGGGAATCACGTGCCGGACCTAAGTATTTACGAGGGTCGAACACTTCCGGTGAGTCAACGAAAACCTTACGGACAGCAGCTGTCATGGCAAGACGTCCGTCGGAGTCGATGTTGACCTTGCAGACATTGGTCTTCGCTGCCTGACGAAGCTGGTCTTCAGGAATTCCGACAGCATCTTTCAGTTTGCCGCCGTGGGTATTGATTATCTTTACGAGATCCTGTGGTACTGATGATGAGCCGTGGAGGACTATCGGGAAACCCGGGATACGTTTCTGGATTTCTTCGAGGATGTCGAATCTCAGTGGTGGTGGTACGAGAATACCGTCAGCATTTCTCTGGCACTGTTCAGGTTTGAACTTGTTGGCGCCGTGGGAAGTGCCGATACTGATAGCCAATGAGTCAACGCCGGTTTTCTTCACGAAATCCTCAACGTCTTCAGGACGTGTATAGGTGTGTGTTTCAGCGTGAACGTCATCTTCGATACCTGCGAGAACGCCCAATTCACCTTCTACTGTGACATCATACTGGTGAGCATAGTCAACCACTTTCTTTGTAAGAGCAACGTTCTCATCGTAAGGAAGGGATGAGCCGTCAATCATGACAGATGAGAATCCGAGTTCAATGCAGGATTTGCAGAGTTCGAACGTGTCACCGTGGTCAAGGTGAAGAACGATAGGGATATTGCAGCCAAGTTCCTTTGCATATTCAACAGCGCCCTGTGCCATGTAGCGGAGGAGCGTCTGATTCGCATACTTTCTTGCACCGCTTGAAACCTGAAGGATAACAGGCGATTTCATCTCAACGCAAGCCTGGATGATAGCCTGCATCTGCTCCATGTTGTTGAAATTGAAAGCAGGGATGGCATAACCGCCGGCCATAGCTTTCCTGAAAATTTCTCTTGAGTTTACCAACCCTAATTCTTTGTAACTTACCATAATATTCAGAGTTTAAAATTAATAGTTCTCCAATGTGTGAATGACAAGTCCGCTACGCAACTTAGGTTCAAACCAAGTTGTCTTTGGAGGCATGATGTTGCCCGTGTCGGCGATATTGATAATCTGCTGCATTGAAACAGGATAGAGGGCAAATGCAACTTTCATCTCACCGTTGTCAACACGGCGTTTCAGTTCGCCGAGGCCACGGATGCCGCCAACGAAATCAATGCGCTTGTCAGTACGCAAATCCTTTATGCCCAATATTTTGTCAAGTACAAGATTTGAAAGGATGGTAACATCAAGGACACCGATTGGATCACTGTCGTTGTAAGTACCGTCTTTGGCATTGAGCCTATACCAGTGACCATCGAGATATACGCTGAATTCGTGCAGTTTTGACGGCTTATAGATTTCAGTGCCCATATCGCTGACTTCGAAGGAATCCTTCAGTGCATCAAGGAACTGTTCCTTGGTGAGTCCGTTCAGGTCTTTCACCACCCTGTTGTAGTCGATTACATTGAGCTGATTGTCAGGGAATATCACTGTCATGAAGTAGTTATATTCCTCCTGTCCCGTATGGTTAGGATTATTTTCCTTCTTTTCCT
>CALFIZ010000061.1 GCA_937877575.1 uncultured Marinilabiliales bacterium
GCATATCCTATCACTGACAATGCACTGACATACTGCGTGCCGGCAGGCTGGGAAATCGTCAACGACCGTATGCTCAACAACTTCAGCGAAAATGGCTGCAGCCATATTGATGTCAGAGACGACAGAGTTTACTTCTTCTTCGATTTGAATCCTTCAGAATCCAAGACTTTCAAAGTCAATCTGACAACAACATACAAGGGAAGTTACACCATCCCGTCAGTAATGGTCGAGGATATGTACAACTCCGATATTTTCTACAACATTCCGGCTAAAAACGTCGTCGTTAAATAACGATGAAAAGCAAGACAAAGAGAGCCCTCACAATAATACTTGCTGCACTGGCGGCAAGTATTATTGTCTTTTTAATCATACCCGTTCCCAAATTTCATGATACATATTCAACTGTGCTTACCGCTGAAAACGGTGAATTGCTCGGTGCCAGGATTGCTGAGGACGGACAATGGAGATTTCCTGCAACCAACACATTTCCCGATAAATACATACGATGTGTGGTCGAATATGAAGACAAATATTTCTTCCGGCACTGTGGCATAAATCCCATTTCATTTATTGATGCCGCCATAGACAACATCAAGGCAGGAGAAGTGGTGCGGGGCGGAAGCACACTGTCGATGCAGGTGGTGAGACTTGCCCGCAAAGGCAAGGACAGGACGTACAAGGAGAAAATCATCGAGGTTATTCTTGCTTTAAGACTTGAAATGCGCTATTCCAAAAGGGAGATATTCGAGTTGTATGCGGCCCATGCGCCATTCGGCGGCAACGTTGTCGGCATAGACGCGGCAGCATGGCGGTATTTCAACACCACTCCCGACAATCTCACATGGAGCGAGGCTGCAACACTCGCCGTTCTGCCCAACACCCCGTCACTCATCAATCTCGGCAAAAACCGTCAAAGACTTCTCGACAAACGCAACAGACTCCTTTCACAACTACCCGGTTCTAAGAACAGACTTCCCCGTAAATTGCGCAAAAACACCTCTTTCAACGACGAAGACCTGGAACTGTCGCTTATGGAAGCCCTCCCCGACAGTCCCTACCAAATGCCCCAACTCGCATACCACTACCTCTCGGACATCGACTTAACCAGACACGGAGAATTAGTCCATTCCCATATCGACTGCAATCTTCAGAAATCGGTTATTGAAATACTCAACCGTCACTACAGGCACAACAGCCCCAACGGAATAGAGAACAGCGCTGTTTACATTTACGACTACAAGCACGGGCAGATAAAAGCATACGTGGGGAATCTCATGCAGTCGAAAGATGCTGCGATGGTTGACATGGTTAAGGCGCAACGTTCCACAGGCAGCATTCTGAAGCCTTTTCTGTATGCAGCCATGCTTGATGACGGTGAACTGTTGCCGGAGATGATACTTCCGGACATTCCGATGAACATCTCCGGATATGCGCCGAAAAACTATTCCGGCGAATTCAGCGGTGCAGTCAAAGCCGATGATGCACTCGCCAAATCGCTGAACGCACCGTTTGTGTATCTGCTGCGGAAATACGGAATCAACAAATTCTACAACGTGCTCAAAGACCTGAAGATATCCGGTCTCGTGTATTCAGCCGACCACTATGGGCTGTCGCTCATCCTCGGTGGAGCCGAAGCCTCGCTCTACGATATTGTCAATGCCTACTCACACATGGCTCAAATCATGAAATTCACCGATGGAGAAGGTTCCACCACCGTCAAAAATCCCGTGTTCTCGCCGGCTGCCGTTTACCTCACGTTCCAAGCCATGAACGAGCTGACACGACCGAGTGAGCAGCAGGCAGGTTGGCACAATTTCTCGTCGTCACGGAAAGTGGCATGGAAAACCGGCACCAGCTTCGGTTTCAAAGACGCCTGGTCGGTAGGTATTGTTGATGACTGCGTAATAGGTGTGTGGGTCGGCAATTCCGATGGCGAAGGACGGACAGGACTCACCGGCATCAATTCCGCAGCCCCAATCCTCTTCGACATCCTCAACGTAATGAATGGCAACCTTACTCTTCAAGACTACAACTGCGACTTCATCGAAGTGGAAGTCTGCGAAGAATCAGGTCTTCCCAAATCCCAAGTCTGCAACCACACCAAAACCATTCGCGTTCCAAACCACGAGACCATGACTGGCGTATGCCGGTACCACAAGAAAATATTCCTCGACAAAACAAGGCAATACCGCGTACAACCCAACTGCTACAATGTTGACATTGACAATTATGACATTTATTTTGTACTGCCGCCTGCAATGGAATGGTTCTACAAAAAAACCAACCCGACCTACCGCCGGCTGCCGCCTCTATATCACGGCTGCCGAAATGACAAGGATGACAGAATCATGTCGTTTATCTATCCCGAAGAATCCATGACACTTATCATCCCGACAGGAATTGAAGGGACAAAGCAGTCTATAATCTTTGAAATAGCGCACCGTAACCCGGAAAAGACAATCTACTGGAATCTGAACGACAAATATTTGGGGGCCACAACAAGCATTCACCAGATGCCAATTCAGGAAAAAAAGGGGAAATACCTGCTGCGCTGCATTGATGAGGACGGCAATGAAATCACCCGTAGGTTTGAAATCGCAGAATAACCCTGTCGGCAGCAAAATATTTTATTGGTTTTCTATCTTCTTTTTGTACTTTTGCAAACATAACATAATGGTATATTGATGAAACGCCTTATTCCCATATCACTCATTTTGGTGACACTGCTGACAGCCTGCAGCCATAATGCCGGCAGCTACAAGATAAAGCTGGCTCCACAGGACATCGTCACCATGCAGGTCAACCGCTACGACATCGACCTGGCAAATATCGACACCAACGATTTTGCAAACGGACTGATTTCAATTTCCGACAAATATTCTGTATTTCTTGGGGACGTAAAGAGTGACACCACTGGAATCCATCATATATGCGAATTCCTGTCAGACCCTTTCATTGCAAGGATC
>CALFIZ010000062.1 GCA_937877575.1 uncultured Marinilabiliales bacterium
ACAAACAATACAGTAACGGAAACGGAAATAAATACGGAAGCAGATACAGAGGAAACAACGGTAACGGAGATCGAAACGGAAGATACGGAAACAGCCGACGGAGACCTTGGAGTGATCACGGAAGAGGTTGAAGACGTTGCGATGTTAAATTCCGACAGTTTGACAGGAGCTATAAATGATTCGGCAGTTACCCCCATTAAGGGCGCAGTAACGGGGACCGCCACGGAAACCACAGGCAAGAGCCTGTTCAGCTATATTTTTCCGGTGATGATGACAGTCATTATCCTTGTAATGTTCTTTAGCATATTGAAGCAGCTTGAGAAGGTGGAAGAAGAGGAGAAAAAGGAGCGCTTGAGCAGGTAGATCGAAGGTGCCGAACTGGATATGAAAAGATAAACCCGCCTTTCGGCGGGGTTTTTTAATTAGTGTATCAACATCAAAACTATTTCTGATAAACAACCTTTGATGTCTGTACCTTTACACCGTCAACATAAACGTTGATGAAATACATACCTCTGTTGGCGTTGTTAGGTGTCCATTCAAAATCACCGGAAGTCTTGACTCTGTAAACAATCTGACCGGTCATGCTTGTAACCACGAATTCAGCATTTGAATTGTTGTTGATTTTCACTGATGTGCTGAATGGGTTAGGATATGCAACTGACATTGAAATATTGTCTTCGATACCGAGTATTGAACCATCCATACCGTTAATCACATTACCCCAAGGATCTGTGCCGATGAAATTCTCAACTGTTGCCTCGTTAACTCTTAACAGAGCGTGTGTGCCGGCTTTGAATGTATTGCCATAAGCCAAGAACACATATTCATCAAGAATTTCATTCAAACCGAACAGAGTTGTAAATCCATCCATTAACACTTCGATATCGTTGTTGTTCAAAGTGATCTGGATACCGCTAACTTCAGTCTCCGAAGACATGTAAAGCACGCCGTTTTCGATAGTATAAACGACAGCAGCTGTTTCCTCATTGCCCTGATACTTTTCACCATTCAGCATAGCAATGATACACTGGATATCAGCGACTTCGACGATACCGTTGATATTGACATCAGCATTGCCGGCATAGAATGAATCGCCATAGATGCCATAAACGATATATGTTGCAATTGCCTGGATATCAGCAACGTTAACCTTACCATCGCCATTAGCATCACCCAATAATGAAACAGGTATTGGAATATCTGTGCAGACAGGTTCTGAAATTGCTTCAGCATAAACAGCCTTTACGCAATAATTATTGATGCCGAGGTCCGGTGTAGGATCAGTATATGTGTATGTATCAGCGTCAACGATATCGAGAACATTGTCGTTACGGAGAATCTCGTAGCCAATTACCTCTTCTGTGTTGTCCAAATTTGCTTTATCATCAGCATAAGGAGACTCCCATGTGATGATGACAGATCTGTTGTCATCAGCATCTTCAGCGGACACGTTCTTTGGAGGCAGTACAGTTGCGCTACTGCAGACTGCTTCCGGACTGTATGATGTGCATCCGTCTTCATAATAAGCTCTTACTTCATAGCAGTATTCTCCAGGGGTGAGGTCTTCATCATAATATGAAGTACCAGTAACGACTGCCATTGGGACAGTTTCACCAGCATAGAACACACCGTAAGACACAGGGGTACCTTCTGCCGGAGCATCCCACGATACTAATATATTCTTACCAACAACCACTGTTGTGAGATTTGTCGGAGCATCACACGAAGGTGGAAGAATAGTATAATTGACAGGGATAAATAGAGGTGATTCGAGTGTGTTGCTACTTGCTCTGATATAGCCTTCAAAGTCACCTTCTTCAGCGAACCATGTGTCGAAAGAAACGATAACGGTTGACGTTTCACCTGCTGCAGTGTGGCCTCTTCTCGGTTTAATATCGAACCACAGCTTTTCGAATGATGTAGGTATTGCAAAACCTGCAGCCTGACCAGCGAATTCGCCTATTTCTTCCATAGTTCCGGCCTCAATGTACAACCTGTACAATACTGCAACATGGTCAGTTGCATTGTAAGCAGCCCAATACATATCACCTGTTTCAAGGTCAATGTCCAAATCCTGACCATAGTTGATGTTGAAATCAGTCTGAACGACAGGGGTTAATTCACCTGTTTCCTTATTAAGATGAGCGATGGATTCAGAGGTTGCACCTATTACATATATTTCACCGTGGTGACAAACTTCCATGCCAAGAACGTAATCGTTTGTTACAGATGCTATATAAAATGTTTCTTCACCTGTTGCAGGATCAATAGTATAGAATGAGCCAAATGCACCTAATGCTGCACCGTATAGCTTACCGTCAAGCGGATTGAAGCCTATAGAGCCACTGTTGTTTCCTGTTGCGATATTTGTGAAAGCACCTGTTTCAGGATCAAAAATACCGAACAGTCTGCTTGTAGAGGTTGCATAGTAGAAGACACCGTCCATATAGCACATTGAATTCAGGAATTCAGGTGCGCTGAAACCTGTTGATGTAGCACCTGCAGGATTATTCAGAGTGAAAGTATGAATATCTGTACCGTTTAATGCGATGTATGCCTCTGTATCTTCAGCCTTATCAAATGAACCGCCATGACCTACTACTAACCATGACAAATCGGATGTACCAGGATTACTTATAGTCACCGCCAACTGTGCAGAATATTGCATGTAATATGCTGTTTCATCAATCCCAGCAACTGAGAAGACGAAATCCGGTTCATTGATGTACAAGTCTAAGACAGCTGTTTCTTCCATTGGAGTGGTATAAGTTCCCGAGTAGGTTTCAAAACCTGTAGCAGAAACAGTTACATGATATGAGAAACCCTGAATCAAAGAAACCGAATAAGCGCCGTTTTCATCTGTTGTTGTTGTTATGATGTTACTGAAATTCACATTTGCACCGCTTACCACATTATTTGAATATGACGAAAAGACATTACCTGATACTGTGACATACTCAGGAGTCATTGTACACATGCCGAAACGCATATTGTTACGGTTTGTGGTTGTCGAAGGACTAACACCAGGATTTGTCGGATCATACGGAGAAGTATCGCGTTGAGCTCTTTGTGCCATGGCAACTGATGTAGTATGTGTATAGAATCTGCTCTGTGAACCGAAATAAGGGTTGTGAGCATAGACGAAAGTGACTAAGATGTTGCTTGCGCCATCATAAACGAACGGAGTCTGCAGAATAAGGTCATAATAGTAATCATCACCTGTATTGTCCATGTCTATTACACCGTCAAACACAAGAACCATATCGTCAAGTATCCATCCGGTTCCGACGAGGTCATTGTTAGGTACATGGCTCATATATACCTGGAGGTTAATATCATTAGCAGCTGTAGCATAAAAATATTGCCATGACAGTGTGTGGATATAACCGTAGAAAGCGCCTGCCTCCAATAATTCTTCAGAAGTGTAAAGTTGCTGAGTTATTGAATAATTATAGAATGTATTCATTGGCATGTAGTTGACGCCTGTTGTACCATCACCGATAGCAGCAGTCACAGCATTAAAATCTTCACCGCAGCTGACAGCCGTATGGAATCTCACCACATCAGACCATTCGGATATTTCATCACCGTTAACTGCCTGTATGTAAGCCTCGTATGCTGTACTGGAAGTCAGTCCTGTGAGCGTATATGGATTTGTTGTGACTTCTACCGTAGTACCTTCTCCATGTTCAAAGCCTATAGGGCCATATTCAATGTTCCATTGAGTTGCAGTACCGTTTTCTGTCCATGAGAATAAAGCCTCAGTATCTGTAGTTCCTATGCAGACAAAATTTGTTGGCTTAGGACAAGATGGCGGCATGCATGTATTATTCCATGAGAAGAAAATGCCGTCAGGAAGCTCACTGCCGTCATCAACAGAATAGAGCAAAACGCCCCAAGGATAGTAAATCTCAAATGAGCATTCATTATCCCAGCTGCCTGAAATCCAATACAATGATGTAACACCTATAGGAACTGACACTGTGGTTTCAAACAAAAAGCCGGATTCAACTGTCAATTCAGCAATAATATTTTCTTCTTCGTCCAAGAAGACCAGATATGCACCATTCCAGCCATCACCGTATGCATCGTGCAGAACAACTGAATATTCACACTCATCAAGCTTTGCATATTCGATTTTATTGAAACGGCTTGTCCAATTACCGGAGTTTGCAGCTTTAAGAAGGGCTATTTCTTCCATCTTCAAAGCATCTTGTGCATCCATTGCCTGCATATCCTTTGCAACCTGCAATGTTGCCGCTTTACTTTCTTCAACACTTGTTGTTGAATACTGTGAATAACCCCATGCCGGAATCAAACACATTATCAGCAAAAACATAAAACTTTTTTTCATACTTAAATAATTTTTAGTTAGACATTTATTTTTTATTTGTTCTTTTTTTTTAATATTAGTTAATGAATTGCAAATATAAACATTTTTTTTCAATCATTAATTTTTTTATTTTATTTAATTACTTTTGTACACTTTTTTTTTACACCTGTGTAATTAATATTTAATTAACCTTAAAACATTACGAAATGAGTTATCTATTCACTTCAGAATCAGTATCCGAGGGACATCCAGACAAAGTTGCCGACCAGATATCAGATTCCATTTTAGATCAATTCCTGGCTTTTGACCCAGACTCAAAAGTTGCTTGCGAAACCTTAGTTACAACGGGACAAGTCGTCGTATCCGGCGAAGTCACTTCCAAAGCGTATGTTAACATACAGCATACGGTAAAAGATGTCATCAACAAAATCGGATACACTAAAGGCGAATATGGTTTTCAAGGGGATTCCTGCGGCATTCTGACCGCCATTCACGAACAGTCACCCGACATCAACCGCGGTGTCGTGAGAGAAGAACTTCTCAACCAAGGCGCCGGTGACCAGGGTATGATGTTCGGCTACGCAACACGCGAGACTGAACAGTTTATGCCTCTCACTCTATATCTCTCTCATCTCATCATGCATGAACTCGCTGGAATTCGGCACGAAGGCAAAGTCATGACCTACCTCAGACCGGATGCAAAATCCCAAGTCACCATCGAATATGACAACGACAACAAGCCGTTACGCATTCATACCATTGTCATCTCCACTCAGCACGATGATTTCATAAAACCCGCATCAAACTCCAAAAGGAATATTGAAAAAGCTGACAAAGATATGCTCGACACAATAAAAAAGGACATGACGGAAATTCTCATGCCGCGTGTAATCGCCAAATTGAATCCGTCAATCCAAAGACTGTTCGAGCACAAATACACTTTTTATGTGAATCCGACAGGCAAATTCGTCATTGGCGGACCCACCGGTGACACCGGAGTTACAGGACGTAAAATCATTGTTGACACATACGGCGGCAAAGCGCCTCACGGCGGCGGGGCATTTTCAGGCAAAGACCCTTCAAAGGTTGACAGGTCAGCCGCCTACGCGGCACGACATATAGCCAAAAACATGGTCGCTGCCGGTATCGCTGACGAAATACTGATACAGGTTTCATACGCCATCGGAATAGCCAAACCCATCAACATTTTCGTAAACACCTTCGGCACCTCCAAAGTCGGCATGTCAGACAGCGAGATAGCAAAAAAGATTGGGGAAATATTTGACATGAGGCCGAGAGCCATCATTGAAAGGCTGAAACTGCTCAACCCAATCTACTATGAAACAGCATCTTACGGGCATTTTGGCCGTGACCCTAAAATTGTCACAAAACAGATCGGTGACAAGAAAATAAAAGTCGAGCTCTTCACTTGGGAAAAACTCGACTATGTCGATAAAATCAAAAAGGTGTTCTGTTGCGCCTGACGGCGCAAACGTCATGCCGGCGGATTAGAAGTCCGAAGGACTGATGAGCCCCCAGGCAACTATCTGACAACCATCTTTGTTGTCGTCACAATCTTACCGTTGACGACAACAGAGCACAAATACAAACCGCATCTGAAATCAGCGGCGTTAAGGCTCAAACGATTGTCACCTGCTTCCAACTGATATTCGGCAACTTTCTGACCGGTGCAGGTGTATATCTGCAAGGAACCTGCCTTAGGAAGTGAGCACTCGAATGTAGAGACTTCGGATACAGGATTAGGATAAACCTTAGCAGTGACATTGCTTTCCGGAGCATCTATGCCATCATGGTCACCGATAATGAAACTGAGGCCGACCCATGACACTTCGTCTCCGTTATGGAATTCATACAGCAATGTCGTGACACCATCACTTTCTTCCGGACCTTGTCCCATATAGTCAGCGACAAATGAAAGATATTCACCTGAAGCTATAGAGACATCATCCACATGGTCGGAAGTGAAACAATTGCCGTTGAAGCAAAACACGTTTATGGTGCCTTCAACTTCCCGGACAGTCACCTTCACGAAATCGAAGACAATGTCGGAACCGCTTTCATTCCATACGTTGAAACTGTATTGCATGTAATACGCCTCATCATCATTTTCAGCTCTACGTACTAACCATTGTCCGGTAATATCCTCACCCTCAAGGCTGCGGAGAACCGGCACCTGTGCGAACGAGCAGCAGAAAACTGCAAGTAACGCCAAAGAAGTAACAAACTTTTTCATCATATAATCTTTTATTTAAATAATCCGTTAATAATCTCATCATCAACAATGTTAGGGATATTGACCTTAAGGTCAGGCTCCGAAGCCATGGCGCGTTTTATCGCGAACAGTGCGTTATCGTTTCTTGCCCAGCCACGACGCGCTATACCGTTGTTCACATCCCAATAAAGCATTGATTTGATGTGTCTTTCTGCTTCTTCACTACCATCAATAACCATGCCAAACCCGCCGTTGATGACCTCACCCCAGCCTACTCCGCCGCCGTTATGCAGGGAAACCCAGGTGGCGCCTCTGAAGCTGTCACCGATAACGTTCTGGACAGCCATGTCGGCAGTGAATTGGGAGCCATCGTAAATGTTGGCTGTTTCGCGGAATGGGGAATCGGTACCGGATACGTCATGATGGTCACGGCCGAGAACTATAGGAGCCGAAATCCTTCCTTCACGAATAGCCTTGTTGAAAGCAAGTGCAATTTTTGTGCGCCCTTCACAGTCGGCATACAATATGCGTGCCTGTGAACCAACGACCATCTTGTTCCTGCCTGCTTCCTTAATCCAATGGATATTGTCCCTAAGTTGGGTTTCAATTTCCTCAGGGGCATTGGCGGCTATTGTTTCAAGTTCTTCTGCCGCGAGCTTGTCTGACACAGCCAAATCTTCAGGTTTGGACGAAGTGCATACCCAGCGGAAAGGCCCGAATCCGAAATCGAAATACAGAGGCCCCATAATATCCTGAACGTATGAAGGATACCTGAATGTCATACCGTCAGCCTTGAAGACATCGGCGCCGGCTCTGCCTGCCTGTAGCAGGAAGGCATTGCCGTAATCCCAGAAATACA
Organism: uncultured Marinilabiliales bacterium; assembly: GCA_937877575.1. GTDB lineage: Bacteria > Bacteroidota > Bacteroidia > Bacteroidales > BM520 > RGIG7150. The sequence goes on from CALFIZ010000062.1 coordinate 7,429, forward strand.
TGCCCTTTGCCGCCATTCTGTTGATTGCAGCCACCTGACGGCGCAGTGAAGCCTCAACGCGTTTTTTGAACTCCTCAGGGTCATCAGCCATCATCCTGTTGGATTCCTCAAGAGTCAGTCCGGCAGGATAATATCCGCCGGCCCACGGATTGTGCAATGAAGTCTGGTCACTGCCAAGCTCCACAGGAATATCCGACTCGTCGAGTTTTTCCCAGAGGTCAACGATGTTACCCTGATAAGCAAGAGCCACAGCTTCCTTCTTTGCGCGGGCGATCCTGATGCGTTCCATCAGTTTGTCGAGATCTGTATAAACCTCGTCAATCCAGCCCTGGTCGTAACGCACCTTGATGGCCTTCGGGTTGATTTCGGCTATGACTCCGACAACTCCGGCAATGACGGAAGCCTTGCCCTGAGCACCGGACATACCGCCAAGACCGGCTGTCACATAAACCTTACCCCCAATGTCACCTTTACTGTGAAGACGGGCAGCATTCATAACTGTTATGGTTGTCCCGTGGACAATGCCCTGCGGACCGATATACATCCAGGAGCCGGCAGTCATCTGCCCATACTGTGAAACACCTAAGCCATAATATCTCACATAATCGTCGGCACTTGAATAATGAGGTATGACCATACCGTTTGTAATGACCACACGCGGTGCCTCCTTATGTGAAGGGAACAATCCGAGAGGATTGCCGGAATACATCACAAGTGTCTGTTCATCAGTCATTTCCGCAAGCATCTTCATTGTCAGAAGGTACTGTGCCCAGTTCTGGAAAATAGTTCCGTTGCCACCATATACAACCAGTTCATACGGGTGCTGTGCAACAGCTCTGTCGAGGTTGTTGCTTATCATCAGCATCATGGCCGCTGCTTGGACCGACTTGTGTGGAAAATCATTTATCGAACGAGCTGTAATCTTATATTTAGGACGATAACGATACATGTATATATGTCCGTATTTCTCAAGTTCTTCCGCAAATTCCCTTGCAAGGAATTCATGATGCCTTGCCGGGAAATATCTAAGTGCATTTCTCACGGCCAGACGTTTCTCTGCAGTTGTAAGAATATCCTTCCTTTTAGGCGCTCTGTTGACAGTAGGGTCAAATTCAGGCATCTCTGGTATTTCATCGGGAATACCTTGTAATATTAATTTTTTTAAATCCTCCATAGTTATAAAATATATATTATTTTTGCACTTAATTTGATGCTACAAAGTTAGTCCTTTTTGTTTATGAATTAATAAAATTAGATATAAAAAATGAAAAAACACTTCTCATTAATTGCAATAGCCTTATTTACAATTTTTTATTGTAACACAACTCTTTTCGCGCAAAATCCCGCACCGGAAGGATGGAACACATTTTATCAGAATCCATCCACAGAGTATGTGATTTTCAAAAACAACGTTTTCCCCACCATATCAGGGGAAAGAATACAATACGGCGATTATATCGGCGGTTTCTACTATAATCCCAGTGACGGCGAATACCACTGCGGAGGTTATGTAATGTATGATCCCGACATCACCACCACTTCATTTAATCTCTATGGCGATGACAGCCAGCACCCTGGTAAAGATGGTTTTGCAGCCGGCGATACCATCTACTGGAAAATATATTCCTATCAGTATAATCAGACCTATGATGCCTTTATAGAGTATGGCACCGACAGGCCCATGTACATAACTACCGGCAAGTTTGCAAGCATGTCATACTGCCAACTGATCAATGTCGCTTCAGGAAATTTCAGAGTGTTCACCTACTGTTCCGCATATCAGTCCTGTTCATCTGCCGACACCACAATCACCATATCGTGTAATGTGATTGGCGGTACCGGTAATTATTCATATTCGTGGACATCAGAGCCTGAAGGTATCACAGCCAACACAATGGAATTTTCCATACAGCCGGATATTACAAGAATTTACGGAGTTACCGTCACAGATCTCAACAGTAACGCAGTGACACACGGCTATACGGCACACTACAAAATCGAAGCAGCCGAAATAATCTTAGCTTCAGACACTACAATATGCAACACATCATCCTTCCAGCTGAGACCTACAATCATTAACGGGAAAAGCTATTTATGGTCAACCAACGGTGACGGATATTTCAATGGTACATCAGGCAAAACCGCAACTTATCATCCCGGTGAGCAAGATATCATAAACCAATATGTTGACATCACTCTCAGAGTCATATCCAACACATCATGTCATGACACTGTATATCATAGCACTCATGTTTCCTTCACTTCACCCGAAGCTTCATTAGAGATATCCGGGCCTACCGAGGGCTGCGCCGGCGAAGTACTGGGACTGACCGCAACCGCCGTCAACTATTCCTCAGTGACATGGAGCACGAGCGGTGACGGCACTTTTTCAAATACAACCGGATTATACACCGAATATATCCCCGGAACCACCGATGCATCCCATGGAAATGTCGTTATAACAGCAACCGGCATATCTGCGTTTCCTTCATGTTTCGGCAACACCACAGTCAACAAGAACATAATCATTCACTCTGCGCCGACCGTTCATGCCGGTAATGATAAAACCATATGTCCTACATCCATATTGGAATTGTCAGGTCTTGCAACAAATTATGATTTCATTTATTGGCACTCATCAGGTGACGGCACTTTCGGAGACATCAATTCTCTCAGCACAACATATACTCCAGGTGAGGAAGATATAGCAAACTTCGGCTGTACCATCACCTTATACGCAGTATCTCAGGTCCCATGTTCATATACCGTGTCCGATGCAATGACACTTACCATCCAAACTCTGACTTTATCTGCATGCGATGACATAACCATTCTAAGAGGTAATACTGCGAATGTTTCAGCCACTGCAACAAACCAAAGCATTGTTGTTTGGACTTCAAGCGGAACCGGCACTTTTGACAATTACACCAGCCTTACAGCCACATACACTCCAAGTGAAACCGACTGCAACAACGGCGGTTGCACATTATACATCACCGCCTATCCGAAGTCGAACTGCAGCAGTGAACCGATTTCCGACAATGTGGAACTTACTATCGTAAATTTCTCAATAGAAGAATTGGACGACTACTTCATCTGCGAAAACAATGTCGCGGAAATTTCAGCTGTCACACACTTCTGCGACAATATCATCTGGACAACTTCAGGTGACGGTACTTTCTCCGACAACAGCAACCCTGTCACAATATATACCCCAGGCACCCAGGATATTGCAAATGGTACTGTTACTCTGACGATATACGGTTACAATTCATCATCACCCGATCCGGTCTCTCAGCAATCAACTGTAACGATATCCCATCTTCCTGTGGTTGATGCAGGAAATGACCAGTTAATATGTAACAGTGAAACCTGCAGCCTTAGCGGAACAGTCTCATATTCCAATGTCTATCATTGGTCAACATCAGGCAACGGGACATTCACAAACAGCAATGCACTTGTAACCAATTATATACCAGGCACCCAGGACATTGCAAACGGAAGTGTAAACCTGACCCTCACTGCTTACAGCATATCACCCTGTAGTGGAACCGTTTCCGACAACATGCTGTTAAACATTTCAACACTTTCAGTATCAGCAGGAAATGACCAGAGCATTTTAATAGGCAGCACTACCACCCTCAACGGAACTGTAACCGGTGGAAGCGGCAATTACACATATTCATGGACGCCGGCCGACCTCGTCGTAAATCCAACAGACGCTACAACTCAGACTGTCGGCATATTCGAAAACACAACTCTAACCCTTACCGTAACCGATGCCATCTACGGATGCTCCAACTTCGCGACAATCAATATAAGCGTTGAAGGACAACTCCTGAGCATTGAAACCGATGCAACCGAAACGGTCATCTGTCAGGGTGAACCTACCACAATATCCGTGACGGCTTACAATGGCGACGAAACCAACTACTCATACAGCTGGACATCTAATCCTGCAGGTTTCACATCCGATAATGCAAGCTTCACTGTAACACCTAATGTTACAACAACTTACACCGTCATTGTTACCGATGGAATTTCCACCCAGACTGATGATGTCACAATAACCGTCAATGAACTGCCAATAACCGAAGCAGGTGATGACATGGCAATATATAATGGTGAAACTGCTACGCTTAACGGGTCTGTAACAGGAAATTCAAATTCATACTCATATCTGTGGTCACCGGCTGAATATCTTGATGACCCTACTATCCCCAATCCTACAACTATCCCTTTATATTCAAGTGTGGTATTCACACTTACAGGAACAAATATTGAAACAGGCTGTCAGTCAACAGATTTCATGACAGTTATAATCACAGGCGATCCATTGAGTATTTCAGAAGTGACTGCTACGCCTAATGTGTTGTGTCTCGGCGAATCCGCAACCTTGTCGGTCATAGCCAATGGCGGCAGCGAAACATACACTTACTCATGGATTTCCGACCCATCCGGCTTCACATCAGATTCACAGTCACCAATTGTAACTCCAGAAGCCACAACAACCTATATTGTTACAGTCTTTGACGGCGAAAACTCTGTTTCCAGTTCAATTACAGTCACAGTAAACGAACTGCCGATAACCGAAGCAGGTGATGATATCGAAATATATCCGACACTGAGCGTTACATTAAACGGCTCAGTTACAGGCAACTCCGACTCATACAGCTATCTGTGGTCACCGGCCGAATATCTCAACGACCCGACCATCCCTAATCCTACAACCGTCAAAATGTATGAGACAACGGTATTCACACTCGTAGGTACAGACCTCGCAACCGGATGTCAGACATCAGATTTCATGACAGTCACAGTTTCAGGTGATTCTCTGACTATCGAACTTGCAGCATCTCCTGACGTTCTCTGCTACGGCGAATCCTCAACTGTATCAGTCACTGCTCACGGCGGTAATGGAAACTACACATATTCATGGACTTCAGAACCTGAAGGTTTCATTTCTTCAGAAACATCCTTCACCGTAACTCCAGAAGTTACAACAACCTACAACATCACTGTCACTGACGGACAGTCTTCTGTCAGCGGTTCAGTTACAGTCACCGTCAACGAATTACCTATAACCGAAGCAGGTGATGACATCGAGATTTATCCGACATTGAGCGTTACATTAAACGGCTCAGTTACAGGCAACTCCGACTCATACAGCTATCTGTGGTCACCGGCCGAATATCTCAACGACCCGACCATCCCTAATCCTACAACCGTCAAAATGTATGAAACGACTGTCTTCACACTTGTAGGTACAGATAATGTTACCGGATGTCAGTCAACAGATTTCATGACAGTCATAGTTTCAGGCGATTCACTAACTCTTTCAGTTTCAGCAACGCCAAACAGCATTTGTCTCGGCAGTTCCTCAATTCTGTCAGCCACTGCAAACGGCGGATATGGAACCTATACTTATTCATGGGTATCCGACCCTGAAGGTTTCACATCCACGGAGCAGTCACCTGTTGTAACTCCTGAAATTACCACAACATATACCGTTACTGTAACCGATGGTGCTTCAACGCTCAACGACAACGTCACGGTAACTGTCGGCACGCTTCCCGAAGTCAATGCCGGTGACGATGCAACAATATGCACCAACAGCTCATTTACTGCAACCGCCACAGCAAGCAATTACAGCAGCATTACATGGACGACATACGGTGACGGATATTTCGATGACAGCAGCATTCTTAATGCAACATACCATCCTGGTTTACAGGATATCAGCAACGGCAGCTGTACATTGAACATCACTGTTGAAGCCATTTCACCATGTATCGATCCTATAAGTGACGAATTAACACTTTCATTCCAGAATCTTGCAACAGTTTATGCCGGTGAGGATTCCTACATTTGTGAAACCACTACACAAACTCTCAACGGTTCAGCCGAAAACTACTCTTCAATATTATGGATTACCGATGGTGACGGAAGTTTCAGCAATGAGACATCCCTCAACACCATTTATACCCCAGGTATCAACGACATTGCAGAAGGAATTGTAACAATCACTCTCACAGCCGTTTCCATTAATCCATGCGAGGACGTGGTCACTGATGACCTCACAATCAACATTGGTCAGCTACCTTATATTTATGCAGGTGATTCTCAAAGCATTCTTATAGGTTCAACGACCGTTTTGAATGGCATCGTGGAAGGCGGTTCCGGCGATTTCACATACGCTTGGACTCCTGATTCATTAGTTCTTACACCTAACTCGCTTACGACCGAAACCGGACAAATCTTCACTTCCACGATATTCACACTCAACGCTACCGACAACATCTATGGTTGCAGTGTTTCAAGCAGCACTATTGTCAACGTTACAGGTGAACTGCTTCATGTCAATATCAGCGTAACAGATACAGTTCTCTGTCTCGGCGAATCAACGACCATTACAGCTCTTCCAACCGGAGGCAGCTCAAATAACATATATTCATGGACTTCGGATCCTGAAGGATTCACGTCTTCTCAGCAGTCAATCACTGTTTCACCTTCAGTTACGACAACTTATACGGTTACTGTTAATGACGGCATCTCAGTGGTCACCAACAGCCAGACTATTTATGTAAACGAACTGCCGATAACCGAAGCAGGTGATGATATCGAAATATATCCGACACTGAGCGTTACATTAAACGGCTCAGTTACAGGCAACTCCGACTCATACAGCTATCTGTGGTCACCGGCCGAATATCTCAACGACCCGACCATCCCTAATCCTACAACCGTCAAAATGTATGAGACAACGGTATTCACACTCGTAGGTACAGACCTCGCAACCGGATGTCAGACATCAGATTTCATGACAGTCACAGTTTCAGGTGATTCTCTGACTATCGAACTTGCAGCATCTCCTGACGTTCTCTGCTACGGCGAATCCTCAACTGTATCAGTCACTGCTCACGGCGGTAATGGAAACTACACATATTCATGGACTTCAGAACCTGAAGGTTTCATTTCTTCAGAAACATCCTTCACCGTAACTCCAGAAGTTACAACAACCTACAACATCACTGTCACTGACGGACAGTCTTCTGTCAGCGGTTCAGTTACAGTCACCGTCAACGAATTACCTATAACCGAAGCAGGTGATGACATCGAGATTTATCCGACATTGAGCGTTACATTAAACGGCTCAGTTACAGGCAACTCCGACTCATACAGCTATCT
>CALFIZ010000063.1 GCA_937877575.1 uncultured Marinilabiliales bacterium
TGAGTCCCAGCAGGTTAAAAGTGCTTACGAGGCTGCGGCTGCAACACTGCGGCAGGCAGAGGACGGCATGGCACGACTTAAGATGGTGTATGAAACCGGAAGCGTCAGCGAGGTGCAGATGGTGGAAATGGAAACCAAGCTTGCTCAGGCCAAATCCATGGAAATGTCTGCTAAAAACGCGTTGGACAATTGTACGATGAAATCCCCGATGGATGGTGTTGTCCAGAATGTGTATCCTGTAGGAGTCGGCATTGAGATAAGCATTGCCGAACGTATTGCAAACATAATCGACATTGACAACCCTGAAATTCACTTTCCTCTTCCGGAAAATGAATACCATTCAATAAAAACAGGTGATTCAGTGCGAGTGGAAATCCCTGCTCTGAATGTCACCGCCAAAGGGCGTGTGTCTATTAAGGGACTTGTGGCTTCAAGTGTCTCCCACAGTTACGACTGCCAGGTCAGGACACAGAGGCCGATTCCGGGACTGATGCCCGGAATGGTATGCAAGGTGTATGTCAACAAATTGTCGGGCGGCGGTATTGTCATCCCTTCATCTGCCGTAAGCACTGATATGGATGGCCGCTGCGTGTGGACTGTCACCGATGGTGTTGTCGGTAAGAAACATGTGACCGTGGAAGGCTATAGCGGTAAGGGTATTTTAATAGGTGAGGGACTTGAGGACGGTGATTTGGTGATAGTTGAAGGTGTAAGCAAAGTCTCAACAGGAATGAAGGTAAAGATAATAGAGTAGGGAGACATGGGAACTGTGAATTCTGCAAATCCAAAGAGACAAATACAGCCCAAGGGCTTGGTCGCCCAGTGGGTAAACTGGACTGTCTCCGAAAAGAAGCTTATATATATTGTCATTCTTTCCCTTGTGACAATAGGCATAGTGGGTATTGTTACCATGAGGAAAAATGAAATGCCTGATTTTCAGCTCACTCAAGGATTGGTTGCTGTCGTTTACCCGGGTGCTACAGCAGAAGAGGTGGAGGAACGTGCGACAAAACCTTTGGAGGCTTATCTTTATTCTTTAAAGGAAATCAAAAGAGCAACCACCACTACTGTCACACGCGACGGTATGGGATACATCTATGTTGACGTGCGATGCGCACAGAATGAGAAGGATCAGGTCTGGAACAAGATAAAATTAGGCCTGCAGCAACAGAAAATGATGCTTCCGACAGGTGTGCTCGCAGTAGTCGTATTGGACGATTTCTCCAACGCGTCTTCAATGCTTATCGCCATTGAATCCGATGATAAGAGTTATTTCGAACTTCAGGACTATGCTGAAGACCTCGCCAAATCGTTGCGCAAAATCCCTGAAACTTCAAAAGTCGCCATTGTCGGTGAACAGGAAGAGGAAATTGCCGTTATCCTGGATCGTGAGAAATTATCCGCATACGGCATCGACCCTACCATAATTATGTATGAGTATCAGACATCGTCTCTGCCGATTCCGGCAGGTACATTCAAAACCGATTATGTCAATGCCGCCATTCATGTCAAGAATACGGTCAGCAGTGAACAGGAGGTGTCGGACCGTATTGTTTATTCCGACCCTCTGGGAAATATTGTAAGGCTAAAGGATATCGCAACGATAGAGAGACGTTATAAGAATCCGTCGGATTTTGTTTCATACAACGGCAACCAGTGTCTTATAGTGGATGTGTCAATGGGTGGCAAACATGATATCGTGGCGTACGGACACAAGATTGACAAAGTGCTCGCCGAATTTCAGGAAAAGCTTCCGGACAGCGTGAACATAAGTCGCGTGAGCGATATGCCTAAGGTCGTAAGCAATTCGATTTGGTCTTTCCTGAGGGACCTGCTGTTAAGTATGCTGGTGGTGATATTCGTGATGCTTATGCTTTTCCCGTTGCGCTCGGCCCTGATTGCCAGCAGCGGCGTTCCGATATGCACCGCCATCACCATAGCGGTGATGTTTATTACGGGAATGCCGATGGATACTGTCACACTCGCAGCGCTTATTGTCGTATTGGGCATGATAGTCGATGACTCCATCATAACTATGGACGGCTATATGGACAAGACTTCAAAAGGCTTTCATGGAATCGAGGCTGCCAGCCAAAGCGCACAGGAACTGTTTTTTCCGACTTTCACCGCAACACTGTCAATTTCGCTTATGTTCTTCCCGATAATGCTTATCGTTGACGGCTATATCGGTGACTTTGTGCGCAATTTCCCATTTATTATCCTCACAGCTCTGATGACGTCGCTGTTCTATGCGGTAAGTGTGGTGCCTTCATTGGAAATCAAATATATACAGGTTAATGAGTCATCCAAGACTAAGAATCGTTTCGCGCGTATTCAGGACTCTTTCTTCAACTTCATTCAAAGAATCTATGACGTCACTGAAAACTGGTGTTTCGAACATCCGATTGCTACTATGGGCATCGGTGTCTTGGCTATTGGCTTAGGACTGCTGATGGCCTCAACTCTCAGTGTGCAGATGATGCCTAAGTCAGGACGTGACCACTTTGTGGTGGAGATGTACCTCGATGGAGGCAACGGAATTGAAAAGACAAAGGAATACGCTGACTCCCTCACTACTGTTTTCCTGAACGACGACAGGGTGAAACATGTTACGGCTTTTGTGGGGACAGGTGCCCCTCGATTCAATGTCGCATACGCACCTATTCTCCCTTCTCCGCAGACTGCACAGCTTGTGGTCCATACCAAGTCCATAAAGGCTACAGAGGAAATAATCCGCGAATATGAAAACAAGTACGAACATATTTTCCCTAATGCTCATATCCGTTTCAAACAGATGGATTATCAGGTGGTTGCATCACCGATTTTAGTCAAGATATATTGTGATGACAGAGAGAAACTTACCGAAATCAATGGCCAG
>CALFIZ010000064.1 GCA_937877575.1 uncultured Marinilabiliales bacterium
CCCTACACGACGCTCTTCCGATCTTCTACAAGGCCGGCTCTAACCTGTATCCGGACTTCAATTTCAATGACAACGATGAGAACATTGTCAGGACATCGGACGGCAAACCCCTGTTTTCAATCATAAAAACAGACTCGGGAATAGAATTCACCTCTCTCTTTTCAAACATAATATTCATCCTCACCGCCGTTTACATTGCAATACTGATTTCATATTTCCTTTTCAACAAAATCTCCTTCAGCAACAAGCATGCATTTTTATTCCTTGAAATTGTTTTGCTTACAGCAGTGAGATTTTTATTCTATATCATCTCAAATCATTTTTTCAGAAACCAAAACCTCTTCTCAAACGAATATTTCAACGAGGGAATATGTGTTGACAGCTGCGGCAACCTTCTGATAACGGCAACTTACGCAATGATTTTTGCGTTTTTCATATTGTCGTACTGCTTTAAATTCAAACATGAAATTAAAAACAAATTTCAGATAGTCACCGCTTTCGTCTCAATAGGTGCATTGATAGGAATAGCCTGCGTCAGCATGTACAATGGAATAAAAAACAGCAACCTGGCAATCCATTTTTTCGATTTGTCAAACATTGACATCAAGTCTTTAACAATATCACTTTCAATGTTCAATCTGATGATAACCACCGTGCTCCTCTGCATCTCCATTTCCCTGATGCTCAATCACGAAAAGACCATCAGGCTGATGCCCAAATACCAGCTTCCAATTATCATCATAGCCTCCGTTATCATCACTATCATCTTCAACCTGGCAAACAACAGTCGCGAGACCCGGATGGCATATCGGCTTTCACAACGTAACATATTCACACGTAATGATTTGCTTGAAAATGACTTGCATGAGAAAATAGAACAACTGAAACATGATTCCACAACATACAATATCGACATCAACAATCTGCTCGACAATGGGGAATCACAGCAGTTCAACGAAACATTGGAAGCAATCTTCAGTGAAAAACGCTGGCAGAATTTCCACATCAGATACGTGATTGCAGACACAACATCTTCTTTTACAATCAATAATGACACTCTCTCCATCAACAGCAACGAATATTTCCAATCACTGATTGACTCGGAAGGGACTCTCATTTACGACAATATCTGGTTCATAAACGACATAGTTGGAATACCTTATCTGCTGTCGCTGATAAACACAGACAAATACAACTTGTGGCTGATTCTTGCCTCCAAATACAACCTCGAAGGAAGCGGCTATCCTGAGCTCCTGTCAACCGATGAAAGCTACAACTTTCAGATAAATGTGCTGCAAACTTCCATCGCCATTTACCAAGACAACGAACTCATAAGAAACATCGGCAGCTTCACATATCCCATTTACTACGACAACAATCTGTTCAATGTTAATGTAAAATACACAAAATCAAACCATTACAAACACTTCGCATTCTACAACAGTGAAGGTAACACCATTGTGATATCACGACCGTACAAAATATCCAATTTATATCTGTTTCCTCTGTCAATTCTGCTGATTGGCTTTTTCCTCGTACTGATTGTGATTCACTTTGTCCTATACAGTAACAGGCAAATCACCAAAAACACGCTGAACAACAAATTTCAGGTTTATGTCATTACAGTCATCATCGCCACTTTTACACTTATCGGCTTCCTTTCGATTTATCTTATAGTAAAGATGAACAATGATAAGAACTTGAGGGCAATACAGGAAAAAACCTATTCGCTTTTCAAGGACATCAACCTGATTACAAACAACTTGGACACATGTACACAGGAAATGGTCACAGCCATAGTCAAAGATTTGTCATACACCAATTTTCTCGACATCAACATTTACGATGAAGACGGTTACCTGTATTGCACATCAAACGAGGAAATGTTCAACAACAACCTTACATCCAACCTCATAAATCCGGTTGCAAAGGCAAGTCTGCGCAACAACAACAGGTTCATCTGCGAAGAATCCATCGGGAAATACAGATTTATGTCGTCATATATAGTTTTCGTCGATAAACACAGTCATTTCTATGTAATCAACATTCCGTACTTCGTAAAGCAGACGGAACTCACAAAAGAGATTTCTGACTATATCACGTCGTTTATCAACGTTTTCCTTATTATAGTGATTCTGACTATGATTATTGCGTATCTGATAACCAGCAAGATAACACTGCCTCTTGAAAAACTGCAAGACAGTCTCGAAAACCTCAATCTGCAGGAAAACGAATACATCAAGCTTGATTTCAATTCGAATGATGAAATCGGTGCTCTCGTGGAAGTCTATAACAAAAAGGTCGATGAACTGCGCAAAAGTGCCGAACTGCTTGCAAAATCCGAAAGGGAAAGCGCATGGCGCGAGATGGCGCGGCAAGTCGCACACGAAATAAAAAACCCTCTCACGCCAATGAAACTTTCCACACAGTTCATATACAAGATGTGGAAGGAAAACAGTGATAACTTCGACACCCAGTTCGAAAAATACAAATCTTCTATGATTGCCGAAATAGACAATCTTTCCGACATCGCAACGGCTTTCAGCAATTTTGCAAAAATGCCTGCGGAAAACAAGAAGGAACTGAACCTCAGCACACTGATAAAACAGTTATTTGACTTCTACACACAGTCTGACGTCAATATCAGCTATAACTATGACAAAGACAACATAATGATTTACGGGGATTCCAATCTCATTTCCCGTGTCTTCCACAACATAATCAGAAATGCAATTCAAGCTTACCAGGGCACTGAACATGGCGATGACGGGAAACTTGAGATTAAAATAGCAAGTACCTGTCTTCCAAACAATAAAATATCAATAAGAATTATTGACAACGGGCCGGGTGTCAGCGAAGAGAACAAAGAAAGGATATTCGCACCCAATTTCACCACAAAGTCGAGTGGGGCAGGGCTCGGTCTTGCAATTGTAAAAAACATTATCGAAAACATGAACGGCACCATCAGTCTCGTTGACAGGCAGGAACCCGGTGCCGAATTTGAAATCGTGCTGCCGGTTATTTCTCCCTCAGTTTCCTGAAAAACTCCTTCAGCAATGACTCGGCTTCCGAAGCCATCAGACCGTGTTCCACAACAGTTGACTTATGCAACAGGTCACCTTTCTGTGAATAACCGCATTTGTCATCCGATGCCGCATAGACAAGACGACCTATCTGAGCCCAGTTCAGCGCACCTGCACACATCACACATGGTTCAAGGGTGACATAAAGCGTGCAGTTCCTCAGATATTTTGTCCCGGCCTGATTCATGGCACCGGTAATGCAGAGCATTTCGGCGTGAGCCGTACAATCGTTGAGCAGCTCGGTCTGATTATGCGCCCGCGCCAAAATCCTGTCCTTATAGACGACTACGGCACCTATGGGTATTTCCCCCTCATCAAAGGCCTTTTCCGCCTCTGACAAGGCAATTTTCATATAATATTCGTCATTATTCAACTTCTTCTCCATCATTGTAAGTCACGATTAAGTCAATGTTCCCCTCTTCATCAAAATAAATCCAGTCACCATTACGCTGTCCGTTGATAAATTTGCCTATAAGATAAATCTTTCCGGCAGCAACACCGGTCGTGTAGTACCATCTGTACTCCCCGTCAGGATTGTCCTCAATGAAATTCCCCTCCTCAAGCATCGCCCCGTCATCAAACGCAATGGTCCAATAACCGTCTTTCTTGTCATTCAGATATTCACCGGTTTCCACAATGCCGTTGATGAAATATGTCCATTTGCCCTCCTTCATCCCATAGTCGTAATTGCCCTGGACTATTATCATGCCTTCATCGGAATATTCGACATACATGCCATATTCCCTGCCGTCAACATACGATTCTTCTTTCAGGATGTTGCCGGACGGATAATAAAAAATCCATGAACCCGTATAACGTCCCTTGTCATCGTATTCGCCTTCCTGCTCAATATTGCCGTCAATATTGTAGAATGTCCACTGGCCGACTCTCAAACCGTTGTTGTAGTTTCCTTCCGCCTTTACAGTGCCGTTCTTATAGTAGTCCTTCCAAGGACCATGTTTCGTAAGTTGTTCATCTATAATGCCTTCACTCACAATTATGCCCTGTTCGAAAACATAAGAGCCACTGATATTCCCGTTCTCGTCATATTCACGTCTGATGCCTTCAGGCAATCCGTTTTTGTAAGTTGCAATTGTCTTGATTTTACCGTTAGGATGATATTCCTTTCTTACGTCAGCCTTTACCTCATCCTTTGCCAATTCTTCCTTTTTGCCACCGTCATACTTTTCAATATCGGTAAGTTTGCCGTTTTCATCATAATGCTTCACATAACCGTTAAGTTTGTCATTCAAATAAAACGACTCTGTCGCGATATTGCCGTTATCATGAAAAGCCAGCCATTTTCCCTGTTTTCTGCCACTGCCGTCCAACCTGTTAATCCATTCACTTGAAATAATAAAGCCTTTGCTGTAATCAGTAATGCGGATGATCCTTCCATCTTCTGCAAATTCCTTTTTCATGCCGTTTTCAACGCCGTCTGAGAAATTTACAGATGAAACCAAATGATTGTCAATATCATAAGTATAAGACATTCCTTCTTTTGTATCATCGGAAAAGTTTTCCTCCAAAACATATTCGGGTGTATATGTAATCCTCTTACCGTTCTTTTTCCCTTCCGAATAAGTTATCAGCTGACTTATTGAACCGTCCTTCTGATAAAATTTCCATTCACCGTCAAGAAGAAAATCCCTTCTGTTGCCCTCCGATTTCAGGTTTCCGTTTTCATAATACGACTTCCAATATCCGTCAGGTTTGCCTTCAACCATAAAACCCTCACTCGAAACAACCTTGCCATTCGGATAGTATAATTGAACAAAATCTGAATTAACATCTTGATTATAAGCAAAATAGGAAAATATTACCAATGTTAAAAAAAGTATAGTCCTTTTCATTTACATGATACATTTTTAAATAACTTTGCAAAGTTATCAACATCCTGCCACATTATTATCAAATATGATTTTTTTTTTGAAAAAAATTGTCACAGATAGTAGTCATGTTAATATTGTTGATAAAAAAATTATCACCAAAGTGGAATAAACGGAATGTTAATTAATTTTTTTTGAATGATGAAATAACCTTTTGAAAACCAAACGGAATTTTCGGAAAAAAAATTTATCAACAGAATTAACAGTTAACAGAGATTTCAGTTATCAACGTTAAAAACGCATTTAAAAAAATTGTTCAAAAATGTTGATTCCTGTTCAAAAAATAAAGTTATGAACACCGTTAACAAAATTTCAACACAAATCAACACCGGAATTAACAAAAAAATGAACAGAAAAGTCAACATGCAGTTTTTTTGGCCGTCTATAATTGTAAATCACCGATTATTGATTATTTTTGTAAAATTTTTATCTATATAGTTTCAATTATGGAAAATGTAGCAGGAATAATTGTTGACAATGCAAGTTGCGACTATGAAACAAGCAAGATTCGTTTTGAGATGATGGAAAAGAGAAAGTTTATGATTGGAATAGCTTCTGACCATGCAGGGTTTGAATTGAAGGAATATCTTAAGACGAATATGTCGAAAGAGATGGAGTTCATCGACTTTGGGGCAAAAAGTGCTGAAAGTGTCGATTATCCCGACTTTGCACACCAGTTGGCTTTAAGGGTCAGCAACGGCGAGCTTATGAAGGGCATATTGATATGCGGTACGGGGAACGGCATGTCGATGACTGCGAACAAATATCCCAATGTGCGTGCGGCGTTGTGCTGGAACGTTGACATAGCCCGTCTTGCCCGCCAGCATAATGATGCGAATATCGTTGTGCTTCCTGCCCGTTTCATCGAAAAGGAAGAGGCGCTTGAGATAGTTGAAACTTTCTTTTCCACTTCTTTTGAAGGCGGACGCCATCAGAGAAGGATTGATAAGATTAATATTACTCATTCCCTATAATTTTTAATTATGAGTGACTTATATTTTGATTTGCTTGAGAGAGCCGAACAACTTTGTTCCAACGTTGACCAGAAGACAAAGATTGCCAACAATATACACAACTGGGAGGAAAACCATGACAAAAGTCTTGACCAGTTTTCCGATGTGGAAAATGCCAAAGACAAGACCACTGCCATAATCGACAAGTCGCTATACAATATTGACAGCATCGTATTCGAATTTGAGGCAGGTTTCAAAAAGAATGGCGGAAATGTCTGTTTTTCAATGAATAACAATGATGTATGCAATACTGTTTTGAAAATCATCAAGGACAAAAAGGCGAAGAATGTGGTCATAAACAGCAACAACATACTTGATGATATCGGAATAAAGGCATCTGTGGGCAAGAAGGTCGAGGAGGTCAGTGAACTCAATATTGACAATATAGCTGCCGATACTGATTATGTGAAAAACACTGACCAGCATCCGGCTTTTCCTGCCATCAATTGCAGCAGTGAGGATATCATCCAGCAGTTGTCGAAGAATTACGGTGGAGATGACAGTGCCACTATACCATTGTTAATCAGTGAAATAAGAGCTGATAACGATATGAAGGTGAGAAATGCTGACGTGTTTGTTTCGGGAGTCAACTTTTTGGCTGCCGACACAGGTTCTGTCGTCGTAATCGACAATGAAGGTGCGTTCCAGAAGGCCCAGCTTTATGCCAAAACGCGCATATTCATTGCTTCAATAGATCAGATTATAGCAAATATTGCGGATTTGGAGACACTTGTTCCGATGTACAGTTCGTATGCTTACGGACAAAAGCTGCCGGCATATTGCAACATCATTTCGGGTTCCAACGGTCTCATTTTTGATGAGGAGCCTTCCGAGACTTACGTTATCATAACATCAAGCAAAAGAATATCCCTGCTCAACGACCAGAACATGCGCACAGCATTGCGCTGCATCAACTGCGGTGCGTGCATGAATGTTTGTCCGGTTTACAGATGCGGTACCGGGAAACTGTATTCCAATGCTTTCCCAGGTCCTATTGGACTGATAATCAATCCTATGACCAAATCATTCGACGATTATAAATTTCTTCCGTATTTATGTACGCTCTGCGGAAAGTGTTCCGAAGCATGTCCTGTAAACATCGATTTCCCTTCACTGATTGTGCAGGTGCGTCAGAATATCGTAGATGATAAGTGCTGTTCACAGAATGATGAGGATTTCATAGTAGGCATTCATAAACATCTGTCGAAGAGGAAGAAACTCGATAGGAAGGGGCTTATGTCGAAGGATAAGAAACTGAAGCATCTTACGGGTCAGCTTGGCGACTGGCTGGAACTGCCTGCATTTGCCAACAAGAGTTTCTCTGAGCAGTACGAGATACTCAAAGAAAAGGAGAGAAAAGAACTGGAAGCACAAAATAAAGCCAACAACAAATAAGTTATATACTAAAAACTATCAGTTATGGAAACTGTAAACAATGGAACAGAAGAAAAGAAATCGTTGAATTTCTTGGAACAAATAATAGAGGAAGACTTAAAAAAGCCAGAATATCACAACACTGTTTTAACTCGTTTTCCGCCGGAACCGAATGGTTATCTGCACATCGGACATGCCAAGTCCATCTGCCTGAATTTCGGTCTTGCCAAAAAGTACAATGGCAAAACCAATCTGCGTTTTGATGACACCAATCCTTCAAAGGAGGAGGTTGAGTACATCAACTCCATCAAGGAAGACATCCACTGGCTCGGTTTCGACTGGGGCGACAGGGAGTTCTATGCCTCCAATTATTTTGACCAGCTGTATGAATGGGCTGAGGAGCTGATAAAGAAAGGCAAGGCATACGTCGATGACCAGTCGGCTGAAGAAATCAGCAGACAGCGCAGCAATCCCAAGGATCCGACTGCTCCCGGCATTGAAAGCCCTTACCGCAACAGAAGTGTGGAGGAGAACCTTAACCTCTTCAGAAGAATGAGGAACGGTGAGTTCAAGGATGGTGAGAAGGTGCTCCGTGCCAAGATAGACATGGCATCGCCGAACATGCACATGCGCGACCCGGTCATGTATCGTATCATGCATGTCACACACCACAGAACAGGTGACAAATGGTGCATCTATCCCATGTATGACTGGGCTCACGGCCAGTCTGATTACATTGAGGGCATAACCCACTCGTTCTGCACCCTCGAATTTGAGATTCACCGTCCGCTTTACGACTGGTTCCTCGACCAGGTCTATACAGAAGGTACGATGCGAAACAAGCAGCGTGAATTTGCCCGCTTCAACCTCAGCTATACGGTTATGAGCAAACGTAAGCTTCTGACTCTCGTCAACGAGCATTACGTCGATGGTTGGGACGACCCGCGGATGCCGACAATCGCAGGCATCAGAAGAAGAGGCTATACCCCTGAGTCCATCAGAAACTTCATGGAGAAAGTAGGCGTTGAAAAACGCGACAACGTCATCGAAATGAGCCTCCTCGAATATTCCGTAAGGGAAGACCTCAACAAAAAAGCCCCGCGCGTGATGGCAGTACTCAATCCGGTGAAACTCGTCATAGACAACTATCCTGACGGTATGGTCGAATATATCACCACTGAAAACAATCCTGAAGACCCGGAAGCCGGAACAAGAGAACTTCCGTTCACCAGGGAACTGTACATTGAAAGGGATGATTTCATGGAAGAGCCGCCTAAGAATTTCTTCCGCCTCGGTCCCGACAGGGAAGTCCGCCTCAAGAGCGCATATATCATAAGATGCACTTCATACGAAAAGGATGCCGATGGCAACATCACAGTAATCCATTGCACGTATGATGCTGAAACAAAGAGCGGTATGCCGCAGGCAAACAGAAAGGTTAAGGGAACTCTTCACTGGGTTTCGGCACAGCACGCCATAGATGCGGAAGTCAGAATTTACGACCGCCTGTTCACCGACCCTGACCCGGCAGGCCATAAGGACAGGGATTTCCTCGAATTTATCAATCCTGACTCTATCCACATCATGTCGAACTGCAAACTCGAACCTTCCCTGAAGAACGCCCGGAAGGGTATCGGCTACCAGTTCCAGAGACTCGGTTATTTCTGTCTTGACAAATATGCAACCCCGGACACATTGGTTTTCAATAAGACGGTAGGACTTAAGGACAGCTGGAAAAAAAACAGTTAAAGCCTTCATATAACCTTGTGTTATGAAGACAATAGAGGAATTAAAGGACATATTGTTTTCTGTATCAGAGGAAAAATTTTCTGAGGAATACATAGAGACAATAAAAAAGGCCTGTGATTTAAGCAGCAGATATGCGGCCAATTATAAATTCAGCGGTGAGGGAATAAAGATAGACCCTTATCAGCACAGCCTCAAGGTTGCCATAATCCTGCTCAAGGAAATCCAAATCGACAGTTATTCCGTCGTGGCTTCGCTTCTCATGTATTGCGATGAAAGTGTCATCTTGCAGAACAGGGAATGGATTTCCAAAAGCACTGTTGAACTGATTGAAAAACTCCGGAAAATATTCAGTCTTCAAATCAACCACCTTGACATGAATGCCGAATATTTCCGCAAGATGCTTTTCAATATCAGTGCGGATATCCGTGTGCTGATGATATGTCTCGTGGATCGTTTGGTCTCAATGCGTGAAATAATGCTTTTCCCGCCGGAACTTCAGGAAAGGTTCTGCACTGAGGTCAACGACCTGTATGCCCCTCTCGCCCATAGAATAGGTCTTTACAACATTTACACCGAACTGCTTAACCGTGCTTTCCGTTACTTCAACAAGGCTGAGTATGACAGGATAGACAAAATACGCAATGAGCAGCTGGAGCTGAACTTGGACAAACTTAAGTCTTTCGTCAGCAGCATTAGGCAAATCCTCGAAGACCATCATTATAACTATAAGATAAAATACAGGGTCAAGTCGCCTTACTCAATATGGAATAAAATTGAGAACAAGAAGGTGTCTTTTGAGGAAATTTATGATTTGTTTGCCGTAAGGGTCATTTTCGAACTTCCTGAAGGTGAGATAGATGAAGAGATTAAGGAAATAGATGCCCAAATAAGAAAAGAGATTGATGACAGACAGAAAATATCCGACGAGTTCAAGGAACTTGACAATCCTGCCCTTACGGAAGAGCGTCGTCGTGAACTCGAAAAGTTGAGGAAAGACGTGATGAAGATTATGAAATCTTCAAAGCACCGTCAGAAGGAGTTGTTGGAGGAAAGGTCCAAGAAGGAGGAAGTCAAGGCCAATAAGGAGCGTTCCGAATGCTGGAACATATATGCGTTGGTCACCGATAAATACACACCGATGATTTCCAGGACGCGCGACTGGGTGTCAAAACCGCGTGAAAACGGCTACGAGTCGCTTCATACCACTCTTATACTTGACGATAAAACCAACGTTGAGCTGCAGATACGTTCCAAGAGAATGGACCATATTGCCGAATACGGTCTTGCTTCCCATTGGCATTACAAGGAAAAAATCAACACTTCCATGTCGGCTGAAAAATGGCTTGAACAAGTCAGAAGCGCCATTGAAGAAGACGGCAAGACAATAAGTTACGTCATAGAGGAATTTAAGCCTAACAACGAAAAAGAGGACATCTTCGTGTTCACGCCTGACAAGGAGCTGCGCCGTATGCCGGCAGGCTCAACCATACTTGATTTTGCGTATGAGATTCATTCTCAAATAGGTAACAAATGTGTTGGCGGCATCGTCAACGGGAAGCAGGTGGTTGAGAAAGTCAACGGTAAGGTTGTGAAACGCATTGAAGGCGGCATCAACAAAGGCAAAGACTATAAAATCCAGAACGGCGAAACCATCAGTATCATCACCTCCAAAACGCAGCATCCCGCCATCGACTGGATGAACATTGCCGTCACCACCAAAGCCAAATACAATATACGCAAAAGTCTTGATGAGGCTTATCAGGAGAAAGTAGATGAAGGCAAGGATATCCTCAAACGCAAATTCAAAAACTGGAAATACGACTTCGAGGAGAATTTCAATGACATTATAGTGAATTTCGGCTACAAGTTCGGCATGGAACTGTTCTATGACGTTGCCACGGAGAAGCTGAACACACTCAAAATAAAGGCATATCTCGACAATAAGGACATTCTCGACAAAGAACTTGTCTTGCCGCCTGAACAGCCTCAGAAGGCCGAAAAACAGTCTGCCGCGGGCATAAAAGGGAATATGGCATTGTTTACTGTTGCAGACAACAGGCGAATCAGGGGTATTCCGACCAAATGTTGTGAAAACATCCAGTGTGGCGAGGAGGTGTTCGGTTTCTTTTCAACTACCGGTGAAATCAAGGTTCACCGTCAGTCATGCCCCAATGCTGCCGATTTGAAGAAGAATTTCCCTTATCGTATCGTGGATTTGAAGTGGGGTGCGATTTAGATGATTAGCATTCCTATCTGATAGAATATCGTGCTGACTATCCAGGCCAAAGCTATCGTGTAAAAAACGGTAAAGAAAGCCCATTTCCATTTTCCGCTTTCATTCTTGATGGCTATTATGGTTGAAAAGCACGGCATGTACAGCAGTATGAAGATGAGCATGCTTGCTGCCGAAAGCGGTGTCATGTTGTTGCGTACAAGTTGTGAGATGCGGAGACTTCCTTCATCGCTTTCGAAGCCTTCTTCTTCGATGATGGCTTCTTCTTCGGCGCTTGCGTAAAGGACGCCCATAGTTGATGCCACGACTTCTTTTGCGGCGGTTCCGGCAAGCAGGGACACGCTCTGTCTCCAGTCAAATCCGCAAGGTTTCATGACAGGTTCTATGACTTTGCCTATAGTGCCGAGATAGGAGTTTTCCATCTGTTCTTTGGCTGTGTCGTAGCGGTTGTGATTCGGAAAATATCCGAGTGCCCAGATTATGATGGAAGCTGCAAGGATGATGGTTGCCATCTTCTTGAGATACTCCTTGCCTTTTTCCCAGGTGTGTCTTAATACGGCCTTGGCGGTCGGCATACGGTACGGAGGCAGTTCCATTACGAAAGGCAGGCTTTCGCCCTTGACGAAATATTTGCTGAAAAGTTTTGCCATCAGGACGGACATAATCATACCGAAAGCATACAGTCCCGTAAGGATAAGTGCAGCGTGGCGGTTGAAGAAGGCGCCCACGAGTATCATGTAGGTGGGTATTCGTGCCGAACAGCTCATCATAGGTATTATCAGCATTGTAAGCAAGCGGCTTTTGCGGTCTTCAATGGTGCGCGTCGCCATGATTGCAGGGACATTGCAGCCGAATCCCATTATCATAGGGATGAAACTCTTGCCGTGCAGTCCCATCCTGTGCATCAGCTTATCCATGATAAAGGCGGCACGCGCCATGTAACCGCTGTCTTCCATAAATGATATAAACAAATATAATATGAGTATGTTGGGCAGGAAGACAATGACACTGCCCACTCCGCTAATTATGCCGTCAACAATAAGACTGCGCAGCGGCCCGTCCGGCATGATATTGCTTACAGTGTCGCCGAGCCACGAAAACAGCGAGTCTATCCAGTCCATAGGATACTGGCCTATGGCAAAGGTGAAGAAAAATGTTATGAAAATGAATATGAGGAAGAAAGGATAGCCTAACCATTTGTTGGTCACTATGGCGTCTATCTTGTCGGTGAGACTGTGCGGATTGCCCTTCGTGTTTTTCTGATACACTTCTGCAAGAGCGCCGCGAATGAATCCGTATTTTGCATCGGTTATGGCACTTTCGATGTCTATATTGTTTTTCTTCTGATATTCTTCTGCAAGTTCGTCGCGCAGTTTCTTGATGCTGCCGTCGTCATCCTTCATCTTGGCGTATTGTTCCAGCTGGCTGTCGTTTTCGAGAAGCTTGATGCTGAGGAAACGCGTTGACAGCTCATCGCTGAAACCGTGATTGTAAAGTTCGGTGCGGAGACTGTCGATGCGGCGTTCCAGTTCGGCGCCGTGGTTGACGTGAATGTGACGCTCCTGAGTGCTTTTGCCTTCAAACACATTGATGATGGTGTCGAAGAGTTTGTTTATGCCTTCACCGTTTCTGCCTGTAGTGGGAACGATGGGCATTCCAAGCAGAGTTGAAAGTTGGTTTATATCGAGTATGTCACCGCTTTTCTTCAGTTCGTCGTACATATTGAGGGCCATTACTATGGTAATGTCCATGTCGATGAGCTGTGTGGTGAGGTAAAGGTTGCGTTCCAGGTTGCTGCCGTCAACGACATTCAGGATGATGTCGGGCATCTTTTCGATGAGATGTTTGCGGACGTACAGTTCTTCAGGGCTGTAGGCGCTGAGGCTGTATGTTCCCGGAAGGTCGGTGAGGTTGAAGGTATAGCCGCCGTATTGGAATGTGCCGACTTTTTCGTCCACGGTGACTCCGCTGTAGTTGCCCACCTGTTCGTGTGCATGTGCCGCTATGTTGAAGATACTTGTCTTGCCGCAGTTCGGGTTCCCTACCAAAGCCACATTGATGGTATGTGTGCGGACTTCAGCGAGTCGTTCCACTGCGGGGCGGTCGTCACATGGCAGAGGCGGCTGGTCGATATGGTCTTGTTTCAGCCATTCTTCAGCCTCTTCCGGTGTCACTATTTCAACTTTTGAAGCATCGTTGCGGCGCAGCGACACCTCAAAATTCATTATGCGGTATTTTATCGGGTCGTTGAGAGGGGCGTTGAGGATACTTTTAACCTTCACACCTTTGACAAACCCCATCTCTATGATACGTTTGCGGAAGTGTCCATGACCTGCGACACGGATAACTACGCCTTCTTCACCGGTCTGTAATTCAGACAATAACATATTTCTATCCTAATTTAAAATAATCGGCAAAAATATGCTTGTGATTGTCGCCTTACAATACCTAAAAATGAGTATTTTTATGGTTAGGGATTATTTTCTGTCGCTGCGTCGTCCCGAACGCCTTTTCCCTTTATTTTTGTCTGGTTTTTTGCGCTCCTTGCGTTTGCGCTCCGCTTTCCTGTCGTATTCCTGCTTTTCACGTTTCTGCTTCTTTCCGTATGGTTCGCTCACTAAATCGACGTAATAGCCCTTTCTGGGCTGACTTTCGAAGGCGTCGATAAGTTTGTTTGCCTGGTCGGCATAAACGTCAAAGAACGAGAATTTGTCGGTTATCTCAATGTTGGTGATGCTGATGGATCGGTCATCTGTGGTGGAGTTGATAAGTCCGAGGAGGTTTTTTGGGGTGACTTTGTCGCTGCTGCCGCCGAAGTTGATTTTCATGCGGACTTTTGTTCCGCGTTCAGGATAGTATTCGTCGTCACTTCTTCCGCGTCGGCTGTTTCTGTTTTCCTTATGGTTGTCATCGCGTCGGCTGTCGTAGGCTTTGGAGCGCCTGTCGTCATCGTTCCTGTCATCCTTGCTGCGTTTGTTGCGTGACGGCCTGTCTTCTATGTTGATGTCCTGAGCGTCCTTGTAGTAATCGAGAAAGCGGTTGAATTCCAGTGAGACGAAACGGTTTATGATGTCTTCTTTGGTCAGGTATCCGAGTTTTTTGTATATGTGCGGCAGGAACACTTCTATCTGTTCGTCGTTGACCTGGACGTTTTCCATCTTGTCGATTAGGTGGAACAATTGTTTTTTGCAGATTTCCAATCCGTTAGGGACCATCAGCCTTGTGAACTGCTTTTTGGTGATTTTTTCCAAAGCCTTTATTTTGTGCAGTTCCTTTACGTGTATGATTGAGATCGAGACACCTTGTTTGCCTGCGCGTCCTGTACGGCCGCTGCGGTGGATATAGACCTCATTTTCATCCGGGAGGTTGTAGTTGATGATGTGAGTAAGGTCGCTGACATCGAGACCGCGGGCTGCCACATCGGTTGCAACGAGCAGTTGGAGGTTGTGGATTCTGAAACGGTTCATCACATAATCGCGCTGTGCCTGGCTCAAGTCACCGTGAAGTGCATCGGCGTTATAGCCGTCCTGCATCAGCTTGTCGGCCACTTCCTTGGTTTCCTGGCGTGTGCGGCAGAAAACTATGCCATAAATGTCGGGATTGATGTCAACGATGCGTTTCAGTGCAAGATATCTGTTCTGGGCTTTGACCATGTAGTAGAAATGTTCCACATTTTCTGCGCCGGAGTTGCGGATTCCTACTGAGATCTCATGATAGTCTTTCATGTATTTCTTGGCGATGCCGGCGATTTCCGCAGGCATGGTTGCAGAAAACAGCAGCGTCCGCCTGTCTTCCGGAACACCCTGGAGGATGGTCTCTATGTCTTCGATGAATCCCATGTTGAGCATTTCGTCAGCCTCGTCGAGGACGAGATAATTTATCTCCGAGAGCGACACTTTTTTCCTTTCGATGAGGTCTATCAGACGTCCCGGTGTGGCAACCAGAATCTGCGGAGTCACATCGAGTTCCTTGAACTGTGTCACAATGTTCTCACCGCCATAGACCGGAACCACTTTGACTTGCGGAATGAATTCGGCATAGTGTTTCAAGTCGTTGGCTATCTGTATGCAAAGTTCACGTGTGGGAGACAGGACAAGTGCCTGAATCTTCTTCTCATTGGCGTCTATCATGTTGAGGATAGGCAGTCCGAAAGCTGCAGTCTTGCCGGTTCCCGTCTGCGCAAGTCCCACCAAATCAGCATTTTCGTTCAACATATACGGGATGACCTGTTCCTGTATGGGCATAGGTTCAACAAATCCCAATTTTTCCGTTGCCTTCAGCAGTTCCGGTCGCAATCCTAATTCTTCAAAGCTCATTATTAGTTAATTTTCAATATTTTGCGGCGGCAAAAATAATACATATTAAATGTACCATATCAACGGTTTTTTGTCAATATAGTGTTTAATTATTTTTTCAACTTCTTTTCGGAAATTTGCAACGAACATTTGTTCCGAACGTTCCCGCGCCTGTTTTGCGTTTAACATTATGCAACCCCCTTTGTGATTATGTGGTTATAAACGGGCGCTAACAATCCGCGCATTTTCAAGTCTTCAACGGTTTGTTTTGCTTTGATAAAATACGGGATTTCGACTTTTCCCGCGTCGTTCTTTTGGTACAAATAAGAAAAATACATTTGCAAGAATCGTTCTTGATTCCTTTGTTTTTTTGCTTTTCGAATTTGTCTTTTTTTCTGAAAAAATGAAATGATTTTGTTCATGGTTTTTATCCTCTCTTTTTATGTACTT
>CALFIZ010000065.1 GCA_937877575.1 uncultured Marinilabiliales bacterium
GCACCGGCTGGTCACCTGCATGGAAAATCAACTTCTGGGCAAGACTTGAAGACGGAGAACACGCATACAAACTGCTTCACCGACTTCTATACCCTATCGGTAACAGCGGTTACGACAATCAGGGCGGCGGCACATACAACAATCTTTTCTGCGCACATCCCCCGTTTCAGCTTGACGGTAACATGGGAGCCACTGCAGGCATCGCCGAAATGCTGCTGAATCCCGTAACGGAACAACCTTTGCCGGCATTGCCGAAAGCATGGAAAAACGGTTATATCAAGGGCCTAAGAACCCAAAAAGGAAAAACTGTTGATATCTATTGGAAAAACGGAGCCCTTACGGAATTCAACTCACGCTAAGCAATACGGATTTTATTTGGCAACGCCATTGGCGAATGTGGTTTTACTTACGATAGAGCCATTAGGACTATATTCTATCCACTGCCCATCCTTCTTGCCTTTTTTATAATTTCCGGAAACCTTCATAGTCCTGCCATCCTCATAATACTCCTTATATTCGCCTTGCAGTTCATCATTCACGTAATTTTCAACGGTTCTGAGCAAACCCGTTTCGTAGAATGTCTTGCACACACCATTGAACATTCCCTTTGTATATGTGTATTCCGCAATAGCATGACCGTTTGACGCGAAATATGTTGACTTCCCGTCTTTCAGACCATCAACATAGAACGACTCCTCCATAAGCTGGGTCGGCTTGTCGGTATAATATTGCTTGTATTCGCCATCAAGTTCGCCATTCTTATAATGAGCAAGTATATTGATATAATTGCCGTGAAGATACTTTTTGCTTTCGCCGTCAAGTTTGCCGTTGACGTAATATTCCTCCTTCTCAATAGTGCCCTGACGGTCAAAAGTAACAGATAATCCGTTCTTTTCACCATTTTTGTATTCGGTTATGGCTCTGAGCATTTCCTTGTCGTTATAGTTTGTCCAGATGCCATCCTTTTTCCCATTGACATAGCGTCCGACATTTACATCATGGTTGGCGGCCTTCTCCCTTACGACAGCATTATCATTGTCCTGATTGACTTTACCATTGTTCTGGCAGAATGATACGAGAGGTATCAGACTAATAGCTAATAACAAATATACTCTTTTCATATTCATAATTGATTTATTTCTTGACCGCAAAAGTAATAATTTTTAATTGAAAAGCATTAACTTTGCAAAAGGAATAATAACAGCAAAGGTGAAGCTATCATACAACTCAAAACAAGTCATTAAAAAACTGAAAAGAAACAAGTTGGCGATGATTTCATTATGGTTCATTGTCTTCTGCATAATAATTTCAGTCTTCGCATATCAGATTATTCCCGACAAAACCCCCAATGCGAACAATCAGTTGATTGAGATTGCAATCCGCCGTCCGGGTTTCAAAGTTGACATGCTAAAGATAACCCCGCGCAGTTCCGAACAACAAAAAATGTCGCTTAGAAACTTTTTTACCGGAATTCCGGATATAAGCACCTATCTGCCGATAAAATCCTATACCATTGAAGGCGGCACAATAGAATACGAAAACATCGATGGAATTAAAGGTAAAATGGACATGCACTCTGAAGAGTCTGATATTGAAGTTGTTACAAAGCGATACATATTCGGTACCGACCGATACGGACGTGATGTCTTCAGCAGACTTATTTTAGGTACGCGCGTCAGTCTGTCAATTGGCACAGTTGCGGTAATACTGTCACTTCTGATAGGAGTTTTCGTCGGTTCAATAGCAGGATATTTCAGAGGCGGCCTTGACAAATTCCTGATGTGGCTCATCAATGTTGTATGGGCTATACCGTCATTATTGCTTGTCATTGCAATAAGTTTCGCCCTTGGAAGAGGATTCTGGCAGATATTCATCGCCGTGGGTCTCACCATGTGGGTCGACATAGCACGTG
>CALFIZ010000066.1 GCA_937877575.1 uncultured Marinilabiliales bacterium
GGCACGATGCACGAATGGGATTATTATCCTTTTATGTACATAACTACCAGCACTTTCTGGGCTTTTTACAACAATAATACCAAACTGAACAGGGACAAGGCTTACGGTTCAATACGCCTGATATACGATGTCTCCGACTGGTTGATGATGACCGGCAAGGTGGCGGTTGATTTCGGACTTGACCAGTATGCAACAAAGAACAAGGCTACCGGTATTGACGGCATCCGAGGCGCTTATTACCAGACTCAGCTTGCATCGTCTTATACACTTGACGGTGAGTTTGTTATAACAGCATACAAAGACAGGCTTTTCGGTTCCAGAATCAATGGCAAACTGTCGTTCGGTGCAGAATCACTTTACAATGACAATTACGGACTTTGGGCAGGGACAAGCACATGGGCTAACCCTAATCTCTATAACATATTCAATTACGTGAATGTCACCCCGTCACTTCTGCCCGGAGAATCCCGTTTTGAAAAACAGGTGAATTCCGTTTACGGTTTCATGAACCTGAGTTACAGCAACTGGCTTTTTCTTGATGTCACCGGCAGAAACGACTGGTCTTCAACGTTGCCGACCAACAACAACAGTTATTTCTACCCGTCTGTAACCTTGAGTTTTATCCCTACAGAGGTCTTCCATTTCTATTGGGGACCTGTCAGTTTCCTGAAACTCAGGGGCTCGTGGGCTGAAACAGCAAGTGACACGAATCCTTACCAACTCGATTTCACTTATAATTCGGGCTCTTTCGGAGGTATAAGATATTCCTCACTGCCGGCGACGGTTCCGCCTCTTGAATTGCAACCGCAGCGCCAGAGGGCTTTCGAAACAGGCTTCGACATCGGTATGTGGGACAACAAAGTTGACATCGATTTCACCTATTACGATATTTATTCATGGAATCAGATACTGAATATTCCTGTCGCCCATTCATCCGGCGCCTCGTATGCCACAATCAACACAGGTGTGGTCACAAACAAAGGCGTTGAAGGTATCATCAACTACAACGTGATACAGAAAAAAGACTGGTACTTGCAGTTGGGACTCAACTTCGCAAGAAACAGAAACAGGATTATCGACCTCAACGGTGCCGAGATGTTCCTGCTTTCGGAGCTGTGGGGCTCAAACGGACCTGCCATTGCGGTCAAGGAGGGTGAGGAATATGGCACCATATACGGTTGGGATTATGTTTATACCTACACCGATAATGAAGGCAATGAATACGGTCCGTTCTACGATGACAACGGTGACCCGATACCATTGCTGAATGAGGCCGGAACGGCATACTCGATAACCGATTCCCGTGTTCCTGTCGGCAATTCGGCCCCATGGTTGACCGGTGGCTTCAGCATCAGGGCAAGCTGGAGGAATTTCTCACTCTATACCCTGATAGATGCCAAACTCGGCGGCGAAATATACTGCGCTTCTTATGTTATCGGAATGCAGACGGGGCAAAGTCCTGAAACTCTGTATGAAAGAGACGGCAACGGCCTCCCTTTCTATGATGAGGACGGTAACTTCCTCGGCAATTATGGCGTGATTCTCAACGGTTTCACAGGCGTTGACAAAGACGGCAATCCTATAATGAATGACAAGGTCGTTCACTACTACTATAAATATATGCCTAACTATGGCGGCTGGGGAAAAATCATCACCACTCCGGGAATTGTTGAAAATACATGGATTAAACTCAGAGAGGTGAATCTGACTTATACCTTCCCGAAGAAAATTCTTGAGAAGCAGAAGGTCTTTCAGGAAATTCAGATATCACTCGTCGGACGTGATTTGTTTTATATTTATAAGACTTTGCCCGACAACATTAACCCTGAAGGAACTCTTGGCTCAGGAAATGCGCAGGGACTTGAATATGCTTCATATCCTGCCTCAAGGTCTGTCATGTGTACTTTAAAAGTCAGTTTCTAATCTGTAAATTAATAAGTCATGAAAATAAAACATATACTTGTCTCAATCGCTATCGTCACTTTGTGCCTGTCGTGTACCAAGAGTTTTGAAGATATGAACAAAAACTGGAAAAACCCTACAGGCACTGAAATAGGCCCGCTGTTCAACGGTGTCATCAAGTCGTTGCAGTTGGGCTGGA
Organism: uncultured Marinilabiliales bacterium; assembly: GCA_937877575.1. Lineage (GTDB taxonomy): Bacteria > Bacteroidota > Bacteroidia > Bacteroidales > BM520 > RGIG7150. The sequence goes on from CALFIZ010000066.1 coordinate 2,102, forward strand.
ACGAACAGTTTTATCTCAGCAACGAAATCTACTATCCCGAGACCGAGCTTGGTGCGCTGATTTCCGACGGGTGGGGCAATTATTCCATAGGAACCGAAGAAATGTGGTCGGATTATTATTATGCCCTCGCCAATATCAGAGACCTTGAAGAGAGATTTGATGAAAAGTGCACCTCATCAGGCGATGCTGCAATATGCGATGTCGCACGTGCGCAAGTTGTTGTGCTTAAAGCATATAAGACTTTTAAAGTGACTGATGTGTTCGGAGACATACCTTATTCTCATGCAGGAATGATATGGCGTGAAAGTAACGACAGCATTGATTTCAAGCGTCCGAAATTCGATTCACAGGAGAGTATTTACAAATCATTGTTGAACGAACTTGTGTGGGCGAGAGATGTTCTCAATGCCGGTAACGTCAAGACAGCGTCAGGCAATGACTACTTAAGTTTGAGAGAATATGACCCGTTGTTCGGAGGTGACCTTACAAAGTGGGGCAAGTTTGCCAATTCCCTCATCCTGCGTCACGGACTTCGCTGTTATGCAAAAGACCGTGATTTTGCGACCCCCTTGCTTGCCGATGCATATAACAAACCGGTCATAGATGACGCAAGCGGCGTTTGTCTCTGGCCTTCACGGCTCGGCTATGAAAAGTCAAGTACCATCTGGTCTTTCAGCGAACATAAAAATCTCAGGATGGGCACTACGATATGGGAAAACATGTCGAGCAGTGATGATACTCTCGGCAGCGGCATTTTCGACTATAGGGCTTATATTTTCTTCGATACCAACAACGGCAAGGAAACACAGACCAATATGGGCAACTGGGTTCCTTTCCCGCAGATTAGGACTTCCGAGACACCGTCCGAAGGCGGCAGCCCGTATTCCACCAACAGGGATGTGAAATACTCATTGAAGGGTTCGGCTTGCATCTATTCCCCTTTCAACTATTATCTCGTGCGTGACCAGAAGTTCATTCCTGAAATCATGATGACTTATTCTGACGTGCTTTTGATGAAAGCTGAGGTCGCTGCCCTCGGAATTGTCAACGTTTCGCTTAACGAGATTAAGCAGAACCTCTTTGAAGAAGGCATTTACCAGTCTTTTGTTTTCTGGACGCAGATGCCTGCCGGCGCTTCAATCTGGCAGTACAGGTATCCCGCTTACGCTACGCTTGTGGATAATGCTTCCGACATCCATTCTGCCTGCCGTCAGATGGCTTCCATGGTCTCGAATGCGGTTTATGTTAAATATACCGAACCTTCTTCCGGAAACGATTTCCTGCCGCTGATTTATCAGCAAAGATGGATTAATCTCTTCCGTCAGCCTTGGGAAGCATGGGCGCTGGCTCGCCGTACCCATCAAACACCTACGACTATCGATCATAAAAAATTGACTTCCAACAGAATGGAATATCCTCCCACAGAAATCGAATATAATAATGACCAATATAACACCCAAACTGCCAGGATGCAATATGGCGACACTCGTCAGACTAAAGTCTGGTGGATGGCTGAATAACTTTAACTTGTTGAAAATGAATGCAAATAAAATATTTTTCATATTGACGCTGATGATGGCACCGCTTATTGTGCGGGCACAGGCCAATGATACCGTGTCAGACAGTCTCTCAGGTTTTAATGGAAAAAATGTCGTTGACGCACTCAGCGGTCGCTGTGCCGGTGTTCAGGTCATTAATCCGACTGGCATTGACGGCGTTTCGTCACGTATTCTGATTCGCGGGAATCAAAACATCACAACCAACAATCAGCCTCTCTTCGTCATTGACGGCGTGCCGATGTACAATGACAACGGACTTGCCGATATTGTCGGTGCAGACTGGTCTTACAGTGACTGGGGAACAATGATAAACAACATCAATCTTCTTGATATTGAGAATGTTGAAATTCTGAAGGGCGCTGAGGCTTCCATCTATGGCTCTCGTGGAGGAAACGGGGTCGTCAGGATAAGTACAAACAAGGGAAAGAAACAGGATGGACTTGGCATCACGTATTCAGTCAGTTACAGGCTTGCTCAGCCTTATATGTACCGTAGTGCGCAGAATAAATACGGCATGGGCGTTCCGGATGGATATGAGGCTCCGAGTTCTTCATCCTGGGGCCCTGAAATGGACGGCTCTGATGTGGTGTGGTGGGACGGTCAAACCCGCTCCTATTCACCTCAACCCGACAATGTGGCTTTGATGTATCATAATAGCAATCAGGTGGTTAATAATCTGTCTTTTCAGAATGCCGGCGATTTCGGCTCTGTACGCGTATCGTTCACCGACTCCCGTTCAAATGGCATAATCGACAACAACAACTCAAGCCAGACTACCTTCAATTTCGGGACTCTGCTTAATATTTCAAAAAAGGTCAAAGCCGACATCTCCTTCACTTATCTCAAATATAACAGAAACAATTGCCCGGTCATCGGCGTTTCGTCAGACAATATCAGTCATAATATGCTGACCGGTTTTCCTCGTTCATGGAAAGGAATAGAGGCTGTTGACTATGAAAATGAGGACGGAACAATGAAAATATGGGACAACTATCCGTATTATTCTGCCAATGACAGCATCTTCTGGAATCTTTATAATCACAATATCCGCCTTTCCAGGCACAAAACGTATGGCTCCGTAAAGCTGATTTATGACATGACTGGCTGGCTGTCGGCAAGTGCCGGAACTTCTGTCGATTTCGACCTTGACTTATACGACACCCGCTACAATGCAAGCGGCAGTGACGGCATTCAGGGCGCGTACTATAAAACAGACTTGCAGAAATACTATACACTCGACGGTTATTTTAACATAATTGCACATAAAAACAATCTTTTCGATTCCAAATTCAGTGCTGCATTCACCTTCGGAGGCGAGATGTACTATAATTACCATTACGGATTGTGGGCAGGAACCGGCACTTGGGCAAATCCGGGACTGTTCACAATTTACAATTATACCTCCGCTTCAAAAGCACAGCTTCCTGGTGAATATCGTTATGAGTTGAGAACCAATTCATTATATGGTGTTTTGAATCTCAAATGGGACAATTATCTGTATTTGGCCATGACCGGACGCAACGACTGGTCGTCAGCTCTTCCTACTGATAATTGCAGTTATTTCTATCCGTCTGTTGAGTTGTCATTCGTTCCGACAAACGCTTTTGAAATTGACTGGAATTTCGTTGATTTTCTGAAACTAAAAACATCTTACGGCTTGTCTTCAGTGGAATCAGTCCCATATCAGCTTGATTACACATACAATGTCGGACTTCTTGGCGGCTACTCGTTTTCAACGCGTCCGACTGTGGTTCCTGCCGTGAATCTCAAACCTGAAATCCACAGAACATTTGAAGGCGGTTTTAGTGTCGGCATGTGGAACAGGTTCGGGTTGGATTTTGCATATTACAACATCTATTCTTACAATCTTATGCTGTTGTCTCCGAAGAATCCTTCCTCCGGTGCAGCTTATGAAATAATCAATGCGGGGGAAATGTCGAATAGGGGAGTGGAACTTGCTTTTGATTATGACATTGTAAAGAGAAATAATGTGAACTTGCAGACAGGAATCAACTTTGCGATAAACAGAAACAGAGTTGAAAGCTTGAATGGTGCTGATTATCTGATAATAGGTGAGTTATGGGGTGCGAACGGACCTGCTATCGCTGCCAAGGTCGGCGATTCTTACGGTACCATTTACGGATGGGATTATGTATATACTTATACTGATGCTGACGGCAATGAATACGGCCCGTTCTACGATGCGGACGGTAAAGCAATACCATTGGTCAATTCTGACGGAAAGACATACGCTGTGAGTGACACCCGCAAACCGGTCGGAAACACATCGCCTAAGTTCTATGCCGGACTGAATCTGAACGGACGCTGGAAGGATCTTTCATTCAACATTCTGATAGACACCAAGATAGGTGGTGAAATATACAGCGGTTCGTATATGATTGCCATGCAGACGGGACAAAGTCCTGAAACTCTGTATGAAAGAGATGGCAATGGACTTCCATACTATGACGAGGATGGCAATTCCCTCGGAAATTACGGTGTTATCCTTAACGGTTTTATAGGTGTTGATGAAAACGGCAATCCGATTATGAATGATATCGTCATCAGCAATTATGACAAGTACATTCTTAATTACGGCGGTAAAGGCAACTATATAACTTCACTCGGAGTATTTGACAATTCATGGGTGAAACTCCGCGAACTGTCGCTGACTTATTCACTGCCTGAATCGTTTGTCAAAAAGCAGAAGGTGTTTCAGCAGGCGCAGATCTCTCTTGTGGGACGTGATTTGTTTTATATTTATAGGTCTCTTCCTGACAACATCAGCCCTGAGGGAACGATGGGTGCCGGCAATGCACAGGGGTTTGAATATGCCTCATATCCTCTGACAAGGTCGTTTATGATTAGTCTGAAAGTTGGGTTCTAAACTGTAAATGAATTGATTATGAAGAAAAATATTATACTTTCAACGTTATGTGCGACGATACTTCTATTTAGTGTCTCATGTACAAGAAATTTCGAGAATATCAATGCCGACTGGAAGAATCCGACTACAGCGTCGGCCGGACAGCTATTCAATGGAATGATAAGCCTTATGCGTCAGACGGCCAATGAACAGCTTTATCTCAACAATGAAATCTTTTATCCCGAATCTGAACTTGGCGCACTGACTTCCGATGAATGGAACAAGTCGTTTTACGGAACCGAGGCGATATGGTCGAATTACTATTGTTTTCTGTCGAATGTGCGTGACCTTGAATACTATTTTGATGCAGAATGCAAGGAAACCGGTGACACAGCCATCTGCGATATCGCGCGTGCAGAGGTTATA
>CALFIZ010000067.1 GCA_937877575.1 uncultured Marinilabiliales bacterium
CACTTAACGGTTCTGTTACAGGCAATTCAAGTTCATACAGTTATCTGTGGTCGCCTGCAGAATACCTCAACGACCCGACTATTCCTAATCCTACGACAGTTGCGATGTATGAGACCACGACCTTCACTCTCGTTGGTACAGATGATGCAACCGGTTGTCAGACATCAGATTATATGACTGTCACAGTTTCAGGTGACTCTCTTACCATTGATGTTTCAACCACCGCTGACGTTCTCTGTTACGGTGAATCCTCAACTGTATCAGTCACAGCACATGGCGGCAACGGCAACTACACATATTCATGGGTATCAGATCCGGCAGGATTCACATCCGACCAAACGAGTTTCACTGTAACTCCTGAAACCACAACGACTTATACCGTAACTGTAACCGACGGGCAGTCCTCAGTAAGCGGTTCAGTTACAATCATCGTCAATGAAATGATAATTACAGATGCAGGTGAAGATATTTCAATTTACCCATCTCTGCACGTTACACTTAACGGTTCTGTTACAGGCAATTCAAGTTCATACAGTTATCTGTGGTCGCCGGCTGAATATCTCGATGACCCGACCATTCCTAATCCTACGACAGTTGCGATGTATGAGACCACGACCTTCACCCTCGTTGGTACAGATGATGCAACCGGATGCCAAAGCGTTGACGAAATGACCATTACAGTCTCAGGAGAGCAGTTAATGGTATTGGCCACAGCAGATCCTTCGCCATTATGCGTAGGGGAAAGCAGCACTCTGAATGCTGAGGCAACCGGTGGTAGCGGAGAATATTCGTATCTTTGGGTGGCAGATTTCGGCGGATTCCAGTCAACAGAGCAATCACCCATTGTAACTCCATGTCGCACAACCACATACACTGTGACAGTATCTGACGGATATTCATCAGTAACCGATTCCACGACTGTCATTGTCCAAAGCATACCAATGACGTATGCAGGTCCCGACAAGGAAATCTATCCTGGTTTGTCGGTAACCCTCGAAGGCTCTGTCAGCGGCTATTACGGACCTTACACATATCTGTGGTCACCGGCCGAATACCTTGACGACCCGACAATTCCTAATCCTACCACAATTCCTTTGACTGAAACCATAGTCTTCACTCTGACAGGAACTGATACTCAGACCGGATGCATAAACACTGATGAGGTTGTAATCACCGTATCTGGAACCCCGTTGGAACTCAACGTTGTAGCTGAGCCTGAAGTCTTATGTTTAGGCGAAACCAGTCAGCTGATAGCATACATTAGCGGTGGCAACGGCAATTACCTTTTCTCATGGACATCAGACCCTGAAGGTTTCACATCCGATGAGCAGGCACCCGAGGTAACTCCTTCCGTAACAACAACCTACACTGTCGTTATTGACGATGGGCAATCGTCAGTTGAGGGAAGCATTACCGTCACAGTCAACGATAATCCAATAACATACGCCGGAGCTGACATAACAATATATCCTGGCATTACAACCACATTAAATGGTTCAATAACAGGCGGTTCCGGTAATTACACCTATAACTGGTCACCTGAGGAACTCGTTGATGACCCTCACGCTGCAAATCCGACAACTGTTATTCTGAACCAGACCACGGTCTTCACGCTGACAGGCGTTGACAACGTTACAGGCTGTCAGAGTTCCGACCAAGTCACGGTAACTGTGGCAGGCACCCCGTTCGGAATCATCGTAGGTGCCAATCCAACCGACATTTGTCTTGGCGAATACAGTACTCTGAGTGCAATTCCAAGCGGTGGCACCGGAACCTACACTTACCTCTGGACATCAGACCCTGAAGGTTTCACATCAACGTACCAGTTCGTTTCAGTATCTCCTACCGTAACAACAACTTATTTCGTTACAGTCAATGACGGAATGTCAACTCTAAGCGGCAGTGCAGTCGTCACAGTCAACAATCCTCCTTTAACCAATGCAGGTGTTGACCAGACGATTCTCATCGGCCACAGCACACAGCTTGACGGTTTGGTAACCGGAGGTTCAGGCAATTACAGTTATCTCTGGTCACCAGCACAATATGTCACAGACCCGACCATTCCAGACCCGATGACTGTAACACTGACCGAAAGTGTGGTTCTGACCCTCACTGGCACTGATGAAGAAACAGGTTGCCAAAGCTCCGACAACGTAATGATTATTGTGTCCGGCTCTGACTTAGAGGCGACCATCAATGCCGAATCCACTGAACTCTGCTATGGCGAGAGTACCACCCTCACAGCAGTTCCTTCAGGCGGTATCGGTGATTACTCATACCTATGGTCTTCCGTTCCGGCCGGCTTCACTTCAACAGAACAGTCACCGACAGTGACACCGCTTACCACATCAAGATATTACGTTGAAGTATCCGATGATTACAGCACTGTTGAAACCTGGATTGACATTACAGTATATCCGAATATCAACACCACAATAATCTTAAGCAGCGACACCATCATTTACGAAGATGAAATAACCATCACCGCATACAGCAACATCGAGGCAGCTTACCATTGGTATCCTTACGATTTGGAAGGTTCAACCATAACCCTCGATAGCAGTTACTACGAAGAAGGTGTCAACTATTTCTACGTCATCACCACTGATTCTCACGACTGCTTTGTCGTTGATTCATCCTCATTCTATGTAAAGCACAATGACGGATTCAATATAATCGATGACAACAGCATTGTGGTACGTCCTAACCCGTTTGACGACAAGGTTATCATAGAAACCGCTTATAATGAACCGCTTACGATTTATAGTATCACAGGACAGAAAGTCTATGAATCCTCAGGTCAGGAAACAACGATTGAAATACAAACTTCATCTTGGAAGCCGGGTATATACTTTGTAAGGACAAGAAACAGAAACATGAAGATTGTTAAAATGTAATTAATTGTAAATGAAATAGAATGAAAAAGGTATTGTTTTTTCTTGCAGCACTGCTATGCTGCATGTCAGCTTTCAGTCAGGACAAGCAGTTAACCCTCGAAGACTGCATATACATGAATAGGGATTTATTCCCGAAACGTCTCAGCAACCTTCAGTGGATTGAAGGTACCGATGATTACTCGTATCTCAGAAACGACACTCTTTTCAGAGGCCGCATCGGGAAAAAAGACAACGTCATCATCACTTTCAACGACCTGAATAAAGCATATAAAAACTGTGCTGAAGCCAAAGAAATGGAATTGTACAGAATGCCACGTGTTTCATGGATTAATGCCAATGAATTCACATTTTTCAACAATTATACAATCCTCAAATACAATCTCAAGGAGAAAAAGGTCACAAAGCTGAATGAAATTGCTTTTGATGAGGAAGTAAGCAACATTGACCAGAGCAATGTGAAACAGTATTTCGCATACACTAAAGGCGCAGACCTGTATATTGTCCGCAACAGCGAGGAGATAGCAGTAGCCAAATCCGAAAAGGAAGGTGTATGCTACGGTCCAAGCGATGCACACCGCAACGAGTTCGGCATAGAAAAGGGCACCTTCTGGTCACCGGAAGACAACTACCTCGCATTCTACAGAATGGATGAAAGCATGGTTGCCGACTACCCTCTCGTTGACATCACAACCCGCATCGCCACCACACAGAACATAAAATATCCTATGGCCGGCGAAACAAGCCACGAAGTAACTCTCGGAGTCTATAATCTCAATACCGGCAAAACCGTTTATATGAAGACAGACGGCCCAAAAGACCAGTATCTCACCATAGTCACCTGGGATCCTTCAGAGAAATACATATATATAGGAGTCCTCAACCGCGAGCAGAATCACCTGAGATTCAACAAATATAATGTTGCAACAGGCGAACTCGTAAAAACACTGTTTGAAGAAACTGATGAACAATACGTTGAGCCTCAGTACAATCCTATATTCCTGTTTACCACAAAAACAAGATTTGTATATCAGTCAAGACGTGACGGCTGGAACCATCTGTATCTATATGATACTGAGGGTAATATGATTCAGCAGCTAACAAAGGGTGAATGGGAAGTCACAGGCATCATCGGCATTGACGACACAGAAGAAAACATATTCATCACTTCAACGCAGGAAAGCCCGATACAGAACCATATTTATGCCGTAAACATTCCGATAGGATACACAAGAAAAATCACTAAGGAACATGGCACCCACAATGGTGTCCTGTCGTCAAAAGGCCACTATATCATTGACTCATACAGCAGCACTGATGTGGCTTCATGTGTTGACATCATTGATGTGGATTTCGACAAAAACAAACTGAGCAACAACTACAAGGTTGTAAAGAACATATCGAAAGATGTTGACCCCCTAAAAGACTATAAACTCGGCAAAATGGAGATAGGCACTCTCATGAATAACAACGGTGATTCTCTGTATTACGAAATAATATACCCGACTGACTTCGACCCATCCAAGAAATATCCTGTACTGCATTACGTCTATGGAGGTCCTCACCTGATGCTCATTTCGGACTCATGGTTAGGTGGTGCCGGTCTGTGGGCTCAGCGCTGGGCAGAAAGAGGCTACATTTATTTTTCTCTCGACAATAGGGGAACTCCTAACCGCGGTGCAGACTTCGAACAGATTATCCACCGTCAGTGCGGCACACACGAGACAGAAGACCAGATGGTTGGTATCAACTACCTGAAATCGCTGCCATACGTCGATGCCGACAGAATTGCCATTGACGGCTGGAGCTACGGCGGTTTCATGACGATTTCAATGATGCTGCGCAACCCTGGCGTCTATAAGGTTGCCACCTGCGGCGGTCCGGTCTGTGACTGGAAATGGTATGAGGTAATGTACGGCGAACGCTACATGGACACCCCGCAGGAAAACCCTGAAGGCTACGAAAAGGCTTCCCTGCTGAGTTACGTTGACAACCTCGATGGCAAACTCCTGATTATCCACTGTTCCACCGATCCAGTTGTGGTTTGGCAACATAGCCTCTCACTCCTGCAGGCATTCATCGAAGCCGGAAAACAGGTTGACTACTTCGTCTATCCCGGTCACGAGCACAACGTCAGAGGCAGAGACAGAATGCACCTCTATCAGAAAATCGAAGATTATACGGATGAAAACCTGAAATAGATGATGACATCTGCAGGACATACCAAACAATAAACACCCCAATTATTTCGATTAAACAAACAATTAAAAAGAGACTATGAAGAAACTGTTACAACGTATAAGCAATTTCATCTTTGGAAAATACGATTCAAAAACTTTCCCAAGAATATGGATATTATTACTTGATATCTTCCTGACCACATTTTCATACGCTGTAATAGAGTTCGTAGTATATTTCCCATTCAACAAAAGTAATTTCATATTTAATGATACGCTGAAAGAATACATAGTACTCATTGTATTTTACACCCTATCATTTCTGATTTTCAAGACATACAAGGTAATGATGCGCTTTACAGAGTTTAACGACATCAAAACCGTCAGCATCGCAACATTTTCAGCCACCGCTACAATAACAATTTTAAAATTCCTGTTGATTAATATTGGGGCTTCGACTAAAATATTTGCCAACGCTTTCTTCCCACATTATTCCATAATATTTTACCACTTTGCCCTGACTTTTGCTGCGATGACTATGACAAGGCTGTTTATCAGAAGCAAAAGGAGATTTATAAAGGAATCTTTGGACCAAGACCTGAACCCAAACCAAAGCGATTTAATCGGCTGGTTCTCTTTTTGCAATGGCTGCTGTCACTATTCTATCGCCTCTTCAGGCGTGGAGG
>CALFIZ010000068.1 GCA_937877575.1 uncultured Marinilabiliales bacterium
GAACTTTAGGGGACCCTGTCACTTTCGGCTGTACAGAAAAGGATTTGCAGCGTCTCGCATACAATGAGAAGAAATCTTTTGAATGTGCCGGTATCCGCCCAGGCAATATAGTACAACTGATGACGACTCTTGATAAAAGATTTATGGCAGGAATGGCTTATTTCTTAGGACTTCGTGAGCTTGGTGCCGGAATTGTGAGAGTGGGGAACGGAATACCTGAACTTCAGTGGGATACTATAAAACGTATTAAACCCGACACTATCATGTGTGTCCCTTCCTTTATTCTCAGACTTATCCAATATGCTGAGGAACACAATATTGACTATAAAAACAGCAGTATCAGACGCATTATAGGCATTGGTGAGGGACTGAGGGAACAGGATTTCTCTCTTAATTTGCTTGGCCAGCGAATCAGGGAAAAATGGGATGTGCAGCTTTTTGCTACTTATTCATCCACCGAAATGTCTGCAACTTTCTCGGAATGTGAACATGGCCTTGGCGGTCACTGCCATCCGGAACTCATCATAGTGGAAATCATCGGTGATGATGATTTGCCTGTCCCTGACGGTGAGGTCGGCGAAGTTGTTGTGACAACTCTTGGTGTCGAGGCTATGCCTTTACTGAGATTCCGTACCGGTGACATGGCAGCAAAGCATGTCGAACAATGCAAATGCGGCAGATATTCCTATAGACTCTCTCCTTTGGTGGGCCGTAAAAACAATATGATTAAACTCAAAGGCACAACTCTTTATCCGCCCGCAATCAACGATGTCCTTGATGATACAAGCTATGTCGAAAATTATGTTATCATCGTTGATAACAGTGATGCCGGTACCGATGATGTGAAAGTCCAAGTCGGCCTTAAATATATGCCTGATTTTGACCCTGTTAAAGACCTTAAGGATCATTTCAGGTCAAGAATCAGGGTGGCTCCCACTGTCGAAATCCATACAGTTGAAGAGATTCATTCCATTAACTTCCCTGCAAAAAGCAGAAAACCTATCAAGTTTATAGACAATAGAAAAAAATGAAATGTTAGACCCTCGATTTGACGACATAAGACCTTATTACGACAGCGAAATCCCTGCTTCCATGCAACGGATTGCAGCGTGCCCTTATTTTGATAAGATTGCCTCGTTCGTTTTTCCTGATGAAGATACGGAGACAGTCAGAAATAACATTTTGAATATCAGTACTGTCAAGGAATTTCAGAAAAAGGTCATGAGCCCGATGAATAAACAGGTTATCAAGCGCACTATGACGGCCTTCACTTATGGAGGTTTTGAGAATATCTCCAAGGACAAAAACTATATGTATGTTTCCAACCATCGTGACATCGTGCTGGATGCCAGTCTGTTACAGCAGATACTGTTTCAAAACGGCTATGATACCACTCAAATCACCCTTGGCGCAAATTTAATGGAAAACCCGGTAGTCACCGATGTTTTCAAATCAAACAAGATGTTCGTGATTGAACGCGGTGGCGGATTGAAAGAGTTCTATTTCAGCTCTCTTCATGTTTCCGAATATATGAGATATATGATAACCCGACATCATGAATCTGTTTGGATTGCACAACGCAATGGCCGCACCAAGGATGGTAAGGATGTCACCGATAGGGGGGTTGTCAAGATGTTTGGCATGAGCAGTTCTGAAAATAAAGTTGATGCTCTTGCCGAACTCAACATTCTGCCGGTCGCTGTCTCATACGAATGGGAACCATGCGATGTGCTCAAGGCAGTGGAACTTTACCATCGCCGACGCGGAAAATATGTGAAAAAACACGGTGAAGATGTCAACAGCATCCTTACCGGTATTCTGCAACCCAAAGGCAGGGTCAATATTCATTTCTGTGATGTCGTTACCCATGATGACCTTATGAAATACAATGACTGCAGCAAAAATGAATTTGAACATAAGGTCGCTGAACTTATAACAGCTCGCATTTGTCGGAATTATATGCTGTTCTCGAATAATTATATTGCTCACGACATTCTGCATAACAACCGGCTGTTTGCTGATTGTTATTCTGAGGAACAAAAACAAGCATTTGTTAAGCATCTGGGTGTCCTTAAGGAATATACCGAATGTAATCAGGATGAACTTCGGGAGATATTTCTCGGTATATATGCATCACCGGTTGATAATTATAAACATCTATAATTCATTATATTATGGACGATAAGAAGATTATTTTCTCAATGGTTGGCGTCGGGAAAGTCTATCCGCCATCCCATCAGGTTTTACAGGATATTTACCTGTCATTCTACTATGGTGCCAAAATAGGCATTATCGGTTTGAACGGTTCGGGTAAATCAACATTGTTAAAAATCATTGCCGGTCGTGACACTTCTTTTAACGGTGAAGTGGTTTTTTCCGGCAAGTATTCAATCGGTTACCTTGAGCAGGAACCTCAATTGGATGATAATAAGACAGTTAAGGAGGTTGTCCAGGAAGCTGTCCAGCCTGTTGTGGATTTGCTCGCTGAATATGAGGAGGTCAACAATAAGTTTGCAGAACCTATGTCAGATGATGAGATGAATGCTCTCATCGAACGTCAGGGTGAATTGACTGAAAAACTTGACCAATGCGATGCATGGGATCTTGACAGCAAACTCGAACGTGCAATGGACGCTCTCCGCTGTCCTGAGGACGATGCTCCGGTTAAAAACCTTTCCGTTGGTGAACGCCGCAGGGTGGCTCTCTGCCGACTGTTGTTGCAGGAACCTGATATCCTTCTGCTTGATGAACCCACCAACCATCTTGACGCCGAGTCAATAGAGTGGCTTGAACTTCATCTTCAGCAATTTAAAGGCACTGTAATTGCTGTAACTCATGACCGTTACTTCCTTGACCATGTTGCCGGATGGATTCTTGAACTCGACCGTGGACACGGCATTCCATGGCAGGGCAATTATTCTTCGTGGCTTGAACAGAAGAAGAGACGTCTTGAGATGGAAGAAAAACAGGAATCACGCCGACAAAAGACGCTCCAGCATGAACTCGAATGGATACACATGGCTCCGAAGGCACGACAGGCAAAAGGTAAGGCACGTCTCAATGCGTATGAAAAACTTGCAAATGAGGATGTTGCTCAGAAAGAACAAAAACTTGAAATATTTATCCCTAATGGCCCACGTCTTGGCTCCGAGGTTATTGAAGCTGTCAATGTCTCCAAGAGTTTCGGTGACAGAATCTTGTTCGAGAACCTCAGTTTCCGGCTTCCGCCTGCAGGCATTGTCGGCGTAATCGGTCCAAACGGTAGTGGTAAAACTACTCTTTTCAGAATGATTATGGGACTTGAACAGCCTTCTTCCGGCAGTTTCAGAATCGGCTCTACCGTCAAACTCGGCTATGTTGACCAACGACATGAATTCATCAATCCCGAAGATACGGTATGGCAGGCAATTTCAGAAGGCAATGAACAGATTCTGCTCGGAGGACGTTTGATAAATTCCAGGGCTTACGTTGCCCGCTTCAATTTCTCCGGCACTGACCAGAACAAGAAGGTTCGTATGCTCTCCGGTGGTGAAAGAAACAGACTTCATCTCGCTTTGACTCTTAAAAGCGAGGCTAATGTCCTACTCCTCGATGAACCTACTAACGATATAGATATCAACACACTACGCGCATTGGAGGACGGGCTTGAAGATTTTGCCGGATGTGCCGTAGTAATATCCCATGACCGTTGGTTCCTCGACAGAATCGCTACCCATATCCTTGCCTTTGAAGGTGATTCCAAGGTCGCTTTCTTTGAAGGAAGCTATTCCGACTATGAGGAAAACAGACGGAAGCTCAACGGAGACGTAGCCCCACATAGGCCTAAATACAGAAAATTAATCATCTGATAATTTTTTTTCTTGACATTTTTTAATTTTTTTATTTTTTTTGCGAGTTCAAAAAAAATAAAGTGTTCTTATTATGTGCGGAATTGTAGGCTATATAGGAGATCGTAAGGCATATCCTATTCTGATGAAAGGTCTGTATAGGCTTGAATATCGTGGTTATGACAGTGCTGGCATAGCCCTTGTTAATGACAATGGTAACCTTTCTGTTTATAAGGCGAAAGGTAAAGTGTCAGCACTCGAAGCGACAGTTCAGGATAAGGATATCAGCGGTACTGTGGGTATTGCTCACACACGCTGGGCCACTCACGGTGAACCTAACGTGGTTAATGCCCATCCACACTATAGCAAGAGTAGAAACCTTGCATTGGTCCACAATGGCATAATAGAAAATTTCAAGATTCTTCGCAGTCAACTCGAAAAGAACGACATACATTGTGTCAGTGAAACAGATACTGAAGTGTTGGTCCATTTCATCGAATACATGCAGGATATCCATAAATGTTCCCTGTTCAAAGCTGTCCAATTCGCACTGAAAAATGTAATAGGCGCATACGCAATAGCTGTTGTTGACAAAGAGCATCCCGACCAACTGGTCGTTGCCCGTAAGGGAAGTCCACTTGTAATTGGTGTAGGCAAAAGTGAAAATGGCAATCCTGAATTTATAGTGGGAAGTGATGCGACCCCTATCGTTGAATTCACCCAGGAGGTGATATATCTTAATGATGAGGAAATTGCTTATATGGACCGTAGCGGCAAAATAGAAATCATTACGCTTTCAAATGTAAAGCAGACACCACAGGTGCAACAACTGTCCATTGATATTAATGAATTGGAAAAGGGCGGATATGCTCATTTCATGCTTAAGGAAATCTATGAGCAGCCGGAAGCTATACTCAACTGCATCCGCGGTCGTCTGGATATCGAAAACAAAGATGTTTATCTCAGTGGTGTGATTGACAATGAAAAGATTTTTAAAAACGCCCGCCGCATAATCATTTGTGCCTGTGGCACTTCCTGGCACAGCTCCCTTATTGCAAAGTATTTTATAGAGGAATTGTGCAAGATTCCGGTCGAAGTCGAATATGCCAGTGAATTCCGTTACCGTAACCCTGTCGTCTTCCCCGATGACGTTGTCATAGCCGTAAGCCAGAGCGGCGAAACGGCTGACACTCTTGCTGCTATACAGCTTGCAAAGAGCAAAGGGGCTTTTCTTTATGGCATCTGTAATGTTATCGGCTCCTCAATACCCCGTGCTACCGACAGCGGTACGTATCTTCATGTCGGACCGGAGATAGGCGTTGCCTCCACAAAGGCTTTCACGGGTCAGGTCATCACTCTCATGATGCTGGGACTCGCCATTGCCAAGGTAAAGAAAACTATCACTGATGACAAACTGCATTCCCTTGTCGGTGAATTGCTCAATATACCTGATAAAATGCGTTGGACCCTTGAACACAACAAATCTATCCCTGAATTTGCACAGATGTTCACCTATGCCCGTAACTGCATATTTCTGGGTCGTGGCTATAACTATCCTGTCGCTCTCGAAGGTGCACTTAAGCTGAAGGAAATATCTTATATCCATGCGGAAGGCTATCCGGCAGCAGAAATGAAACACGGCCCTATTGCCCTCATTGATGAGGAAATGCCTGTGTTCTTTATCGCTCCTAAGCAAGGAATGTATGACAAGGTCATCAGCAACATCCAGGAAATAAAGTCAAGAAACGGACGTATCGTAAGTATTGTCACCGAAGGCGATACAACAGTCAGAAGCCTTAGCGACCGCTTTTTCTCAATACCTGATACCCTCGACTGTTTCGTCCCGCTGTTGTCGGTTCTCCCTCTCCAAATGCTGAGTTACTATGTTGCCTGTGCCAAAGGCCGTAATGTTGACCAGCCGCGTAACCTGGCCAAAAGCGTAACCGTGGAATAAAATTCTCAGCTCTCAGTTCTAATCTCAGCGGCTGCGTAAATGCTTGCATTCAAATCAAAGCCTGCAAGCAGGAACAGCGAGTTGAGATATATGTAAAAGGTAAGTATCAGTATCGTTCCCAACGACCCGTAGAGAATATTGTATCGGGTAAAATTGTCAATGTATAATTGGAATAACTTTGTGGTGAGCAACAGAAGAACCGTGGTGATGATTCCGCCTATTGAAAAAAACGGGAACCCCCTGCGCTGCTTTATCACGGCTCTGTAAAGCGTTGATATTGCTATGAGCAGTATTAGGGTCGGTATCAGCTGGCCGCCGATGGAGATAAGTAGCCTCAGGAATTTCGTGATACCATGATGAACACTGATATAATTGATGACTTTCGCATAGCCTCCGTAAATCGTGATGGAAAGGATAACAAGAAATCCTATGTATAAGATATAGAATATTGATATCAGTCTTCGTTGAAACGGTGTGAACGGGACAAAACCCGACTGCAGTTTCCTTGATGGTGTCTTGGTGAAGGCGCGAAGGAGGCAGTTTATGCCGTTAGAGCCAAGGTATAATGTTATTATAATACTGATTGACAGAATGTTGCCATGTTTCATGTCAACGATATAATATATGGTGTCTTTTATGATATCCCATATTGCCGGCGGAAGAATATCGGTCAGCAGAAGGATTATCTTCTCCTGGAAATTTGCGATAGGGATGTAGGGTATTATGGAGAAGGCAAAAAGCAGCAGGGGGAATAAGGTGGTGAACAGGTTAAAGGACACTGCTGCAGCTCTGTCCACAAGGTCCCCGTTTTGCAATCCCTTGATATAGATTCTGCCTACACTTAATATTGATTTGCCCTGTAATCCGGGGAATGTGTGAGCCTGTAAAAAAGTTTCTGCCTTATTGATTCGTTTTCTGATTTTCCTCAAATAAGGCAGAAAAAATTTATTTTGCATAGTTTACTGCTCGTGTTTCTCTGATTACCAGTACTTTGACTTGACCCGGGTAAGTCATTTCGCTTTGTATTCTCTTTGACAGGTCGAGGGAAATCTGCTGTGCATCGTTGTCAGACACCTTGTCGGCATTTACGATAACCCTCAGTTCTCTGCCGGCTTGGATGGCGTAGCAGTTGAGGACGCCGGAATATGATGATGCCATGCTTTCAAGTTTGTTGAGGCGTGCAATATAGTCTTCAACGATTTCACGGCGTGCACCCGGTCTTGCACCGGAAATGCTGTCGCAAACCTGTACTATCGGTGAAATCATGGAGGTCATCTCGATTTCGTCATGGTGTGCTCCTATGGCATTGCAGATATCCGGTTTTTCTTTGTATTTCTCGGCCAGTTTCATGCCATAAAGTGCGTGTGGGAGATCCGGCTCCTGATCAGGAACTTTGCCTATGTCATGCAGCAATCCCGCTCTTTTGGCTTTCTTTGGGTTCAAGCCTAATTCAGCTGCCATGGTCGCACACAGATTTGCCACCTCTATGGAATGCTGCAGAAGATTCTGTCCGTATGATGAACGGTATCTCATCTTGCCGACCAGTCTGATAAGTTCAATGTTGATACCATGAATGCCGAGGTCAATGCAAGTCCTTTTACCTATCTCAAGTATCTCCTGCTCAATCTGTTTCTCCGTCTTTGCCACCACTTCCTCAATTCTTGCAGGATGTATTCTGCCGTCTGTGACTAATTTGTGAAGTGACAGTCTTGCTATCTCTCTTCTGACGGGGTCAAAACCTGAGAGAATGATGGTTTCAGGTGAGTCGTCAATGATTATCTCAACACCGGTCAATGATTCAAGGGCCTTTATGTTCCTGCCTTCACGTCCTATGATACGCCCCTTGACCTCATCATTGTCTATGTGAAATACTGATACTGAATTTTCTATCGCATTTTCAGTTGCAGTCCTCTGAATGGTCTCTATCACTATTTTCTTTGCTTCAGCATTTGCCGACAGCTTTGCCTCATCGATGATTTCTCTTGAAGTAACTGCTGCTTCCGCCATTGCTTCTTCTTTCATGCTGTCGATGAGCTGTTTTTTCGCCTGTTCGGCAGTCATGCCCGATATTTTTTCAAGTTGCTCGACCGATTTGCTGAGGTTGATTTCAACTTCTTTTCTTTTCTTGTCCAATGCTGACATCTGCCCCTTCAGGGTGTCACTGAGCTGATTGTTTTCGTTCTCTTTCTTTGTGACTTCTTCAAGTTTCTGATTCAAAACCTGCTCTTTTTGCTTCAGTCGATTTTCGTTTTTGGCCACTGCACTGTTGCGTTCCTGAATGGTCTTTTCATATTCTGAATTTAACTGAAGAAATTTTTCTTTTGCCTGAAGAATTTTTTCCTTTTTGATGATTTCACCCTTTTCTTCGGCGTCTTTCAGTAACTGCTGGCTTCTCTTGGTCAGCGCATTCTTTAAAATTGTATTCGCGATTAGGATTCCGATACCTATTCCGACTACAGCTGCGATTAAGATATATACTGTTGTCATAAATAATTTTTTAGGTCGGAGAGAAATTTAAAAAAACGCCCCGCATAAGTCTCGGAGTTGAAAAAACCCCGTTAGTTATGATTGGGGTCGCTGGAATATCACGAGGGTCCCGGTACATGCCGGGCATGCTCTTATATATTCGCGAGCTTTCCCCATTTGTTATGATGTTAGGTTTTTAAACTGTGAACAAATGCGGGCGTTATTTCAAAGAACGTTAGACTGTCTCAAACAGCCTGTCTATTTCGTCTATCTTCTTCTTAATGTTTGTCGATAAATTCTTCGACTCCTGCTCAAAGAAAACAGCTTTTGATGCAAATTGTATCACCGCCATCGCCAGTAAATCCTTGTCGTCCTTATATGCATACGACCCCTTGAACTGGTCTATCAGGTATTTTATCGTTTCCTCTACCTCATGTATGTCCTTCTCCTCAGACTCATCGTTTACTAAAATTTGATAAACTCGCCCTAAAATATTGATTTCTACTGACTTTGGCTCTTCTGACATTTAATTATATGTTTTCTTCGTTAGGTTTCTCTTCATTAAAAATTTCCAAACATTCATCAACTTCACGTATAAGCTCCTGTAGCGTTTCTTTGTCCTGCTGGCGCTTCTCCATTTCCTCCGATAACTGGTTGTTTATATTTTCTTTTTCTTCTTCTAATTTTTTTATCTTGTTTTCATAGTCAACTTGCAATTCGGCATTAAAATCCTTTAAGTCTTTATTTTTCTGTATTAAAGCTTTGACTTTATCCGCTAAAGTTCCTAATGTTATATCTATTTCATTCATCTTCTCTACGTATTTTAATGTTTAATTACAAATCTTTTGCAAAGATAAGCAATATTTTTTTCTTTTCATAATTTTTTGAATTTTTTTGTGGACATTTTGCCTTTTTGTGCATTAATTGTAAAACATACATTTTACCTGATAATCCTGATGCCATGATTAATGAAATGCTATTATCTTTTATTTGGCGACAACGTCTGCTCCCACCATTTCTTTTCACTGTGGATAACAAAAAAGTGGATGTCCTTTCTCCAGGTACCCTTAACTCTGACCAGGGACCCGATTTCATTGGCTCTGAATTGTATATGGATAATACCCTGTGGTCCGGTAATGTGGAAATACATGTCAGGTCCTCCGACTGGCTTGTCCATTGTCACCAGCTTGACAGAAACTATGATAACGTGATTTGTCATGTGGTTTGGAACTACGATGTTGACGTTTATTCCTTCCTCGGGGACAAAATACCTACAATTGAACTCTCATCACAGATACCTTCGCATTTGTTGTCCAATTATGAATACCTTATGCGGAACCTCTCCTCAATTCCATGCGAAAAGCTAATCGGCGATGTGCCGCGTCATATTGTCTTCAATATGCTCGAAACATGCTACTTCGAATCTCTTGAAACTAAAATGAAATATGTTGGCTTAATGTGCCGTAAAACCCGTTCCAACTTGGATGAAGCATCCTATTGCCTCATTTCCAGATCCTTCGGAGTCAAGGTTAACAACGACCCGTTTGAGGCTACAGCTTTGGCGTTGCCCCTTAGTATCCTTATGAGATATTACGGCTCACCGACTACTGTCGAATCCTTGTTGTTCGGCCAGGCTAATATGTTGAGCGACAAATATTCGGATGCCAATTGTCAACTTTCTTGCATTCTCTGGAGAGGGGCAATATTGTCCTGAATAGA
>CALFIZ010000069.1 GCA_937877575.1 uncultured Marinilabiliales bacterium
AACCTGAATGAGCCTGCATAGGATGACTCTGCAAGCCACCGTGATTGGTAATCCATACGCCTTCACCGGAAACGACTTCCTGGGTCCAGCAGTTAGGCAAATCCACATCTTCAAATCCTTCATCAAACGGATATGAACCGACAGCAACATTACAAATATCAATAAACGGTTCAAATTCAGCAACGTACAAGAATTCGTAATCACCTGACAATGTAATGGTTGAATAGATTACTTCACCAAATGGAGCATTATCGCTTACATGAATTGTAAAAGCAGCAGTAGCGACTGTACCGTCATTGTTTATGTCACCATATTCAACAGGATCAACTGAAATTACAGTTACGTATGAATTTGTTGTTGAATAAGTTCCAAAGACATTGAGGGCAGGGTAGGAACCCATATTACGGAATGAAGCAGTGATGTTCAACGTTCTACCCGGAAGCAGTTCGCCTTCATAACCATAGCTCACAAACTCAATCAAAGGTGCAGCCAAGGTAAGGGCAATTTCGTAATCCCATACTTCTCCGCCACATGATAATGTCAATGTGCAGACTGCCACATGACCATCCGGAGCATCACCCTCAACATGAACTGTGAGGATATTTTCCAATGTAACAGTATCATTTGATGCAATATTTGCTATCGTTGCCATTGGGATATCAAAAGACACATACGGGTCGTCAGAAGCTATTGAAACTGTAATATTTTCGGCATCTTCAACACCTACATTTCTGATAACAAGGTCAAGACCGTGAGATTCACCATAGCTGAACACATCTGAATTATATGCGTTATAGCCATGAAGAAGAAGGTATGGCCCTGCCGGAGCTATGCAGTTGATGTTCTCATAGATAGTTGTAGTGTTGAAAGCAGTGACTGTAAGCAGAACTTCACCAGGAAGGAAGTCATTTTCGATTGCGACATGACCTGCTTCATCGGTTAAAGCGGAATTATATTCTCCATTCTGGGAAATACATACGATAGCATTTTCAACAGGTCCATCTTCGGTGGAAACTATTGTTTCAAAAGGAAGGCCAATAATCATCAAATCATTGGAAACCGTGATTTCAGCAGGAGTTGCTGTACGCAGTTGTACCGAAGCGTCACCGAAAGTACACCATGTATGAGCTGTTTCAATATCATCGTATGACTGGGATTCAGTCAGCATCAGGTTTGCAGCATTAACCACAACGGAGCCCCATGTGGTGCGCTGTTCGTTTGTATTGATACCGCTCTGGTCGGGATACAGGTTATAGTTGAAGCCGCCTATAAGCACATCATAGAAATAGTCCTGACCACGCTGTGGCGGATCCCACGGCTGGCTGATGGAGGACATCCATGTGACTATCGCACCGCCGTTTTCCTTTCTCAACCATGCTTCCGCAAAACAGTCACCTGATTCGAATGTGCCGTTGTTGCACGCAACAGAGGTTATGAAAGGTAATTTGTCTCCGTTGGTAAGGGAATTGACATTGGAATTGCTGAATCCTGTCGTTCCCCAGCTGGTCTGGGAGCCGTGACCGCAGTATGGTATGGTGGACACACCGGCATTAACTGCTGTTGTTACTCCAGATGCGCTTGCACTCGGGTCATACTCGGTATAGAATCCGTCATAATTCAAAACAGGATTAAGTCTCTCACTGTAAATCCTGTTCACATGGGTATAGTCTATTTCACTGTCATCGCCGGGACCCTGGTTGGAAGCAATGCCAAGAGCTTTGCTGTACCACGTACCCGTAATGTCAGGGTTCTTTTCGTAATTTACAGTCTTATTGACCTGGACTGTCAACTGGGAAACATTGTTGCATGAAAAACGTCCGACAGCTATTTCAGGGAAGTTATCAGTGCCGACAACACATCCGGCCTTAGGGTCGGCAGGCTCACCGCTGACTGTGTTGGTTTTAACATCAGCCCAGTCACCTACGAGCTGTACATAAAGAAGATTCGGGTTTGCATTATAGGTCTGCTGGATTAAGCTGACAACGTTTGTACCCGTAGCGACCAATTCCTCCTGAACATTGTAGCCCATTTCCTTTTTCCATGTGATATATGGCTGGATAGCCGCCTGGTCGCGTGATGTGTAAATGACAAGAATGTCACCATGCTGTGCCATAGGGAGGTCATAACGGCTCTTGTCGAAATTCAGGAAAAGACTTTCATAAACGCCAATCATTTCTCGTACAGGAGTCGTGTTTTCCCTGAGAAGAGGGTTGGTCGCAGGTTCATCATTTTCAACAAGTTGCACCGTAATATCGGAATACACACGCAGAGTGTTGGTGACAGCATTGTATTGGAAAGGATAAACGTGAACTGAAGTGCCTCTGACATCTCTGATGATGTATGGTGCATCGGCAAGTGCGATGTCAGAAGGGTAGAAGCTGTCAACGATTGAAGCAGGATCAATTATGTAAGGTATATCGTCAGGATTCTGATTCCTGTATATAATTCCTCGTGAAGGCAATAAAGGATAAAACAACTGATAATCCTTATAACTTGAAGATGATATCTTCAAATCAACATTCTTTTGGGCAGGAAGCTGAATGGCTGCACTGACGAAAGGAAGTTCTGCCCAGCCTTTCTTTTCAGTTACCAAGGAGCCTGAAAATTCAATGGAATTGTAGGTGACTCCGTCGAAAGTGGATTCAGCAAGGCTCCATTTGTCTAAAGTGAACTTTATTTGATGTGTGTTTGAAGCAGGTTGGTTGTACGAAACACTGACACCCTGTGCGAAAAGGGTAGTACAACTCACTATCACTGCAATTGTTGTAATTAGTTTTTTCATTTTACTTATTTTTAAAATAGAATTAAAGGAGGCTGATTTTTCAGCCTCCTTTAATTAAAATTATTATTTCTGATAAACCAATTTTATCGATTTGGCTGCAATTCCGTTAACTTTTACAGTCACGAAATAAACGCCATTGCTGATTGAACCCGGTTTCCAGACATAATTGCTTGAATTGGAGACATCAACTGAATTGATAGTCTGTCCATATACATTGGTGATTACAAGCTGAGTGTTGGAAGTTGGTTCAAAGTTAATTGTAACGCTTTCATTGAACGGGTTAGGATAAGCATTGAAATTACTGTCAACATCGTTGATTCCGAGGTAATTCTTTATCAGGACTTCACAGCCGGACACTCCAGCAAGCTGAGTATTAGCATCATCCAAGACAGCGTCACCAATATAGAATAATGGAGTGCGTCCTTCAGGAATCAATGCACCTTCAAGGCTGTAACCTATAATGGCATATTTTCCATCTTCAATCTTGGTTGCAGTTTCAAAACCATACAGAGCCTCGAGTGCAGTTACTGTTGATTCACCGTTAAGTTCAAAGTTGAACATGAAAGCTGAAACTTCAACTGGAGTGCTGATATAGAAAACACCGTTTTCGATGAAGTAATAAGCTGTCTCCGGTTCACCACATTCATCGTATTTGTTGTTGAAAATAATATTGACAATCATCTGAATGTCAAGAATATTGATTACACCATCAGCATTAACGTCAGCATTGTCGAATATGAAATCGGCAGGATTGTCACCCAACATATAGCTACAGGTCAAAGTAATATCGAGAATATTGACTATAAAGTCGCCATTAGCATCTCCAGGAATATCGGAGACTTCACCGCCTTCGCAGGCAAGTGTAAATGCGAAGCCTGATTTTGTGACAGAGCCGTCGGATGTGAATTTGACAGTCAGAGCACCCAACGTTGAGACAACGTCAAGAGAACCTGTACCGGTATAAGTGCCTATAGCATCTCCTGATGCGGATTCACCGTCATAGATATAGATTTTATCATAGTTGTTTTCAACTTCGTATGAGCCGGTTATATGTACCATTGCACCATTAAGTGCAGGATGTATAACAACGATACCGTTGCAGTTGTTCGAGTAGTTGCCATCAGGACCGCCGTCATCAAAGAGGAGACCTGAACAGGTTGTCACATCTATGCTTCCGCTTGTCGGCATATTGTACTGGTCTGCGCACACACCTTCAACACATGCGATCTGGCCAACGCAACCGTCAGTGAATGTTACAACAACACAGTAAACATAGTTGCCATCCTGAAGACCTTCATCGGTATAATTTGTATCTGTTGTTGTGGCAATCATAACATCATCCCTGTAAATGTCATAATGGTCAACATCGCCTTCCGGAGCAGTCCATGAAATGTTCATGGTTCCGCCGCCACCTGCTGTTGCAGCAAGGTTCTTAACACCGCCGCACTGAACTGAGCAATCCATTATGAATTCATACAGGAAACCTGCTGAAGGTTGGGAAGCACTATAGATTTCAATACCATTGTCGGCGTATGAAACCACGAATGAACATTCTGCATCCCAACTGCCTGACTGCCAAGTCAGGGTTACAGCAACACCTGAGTTGACTTCGAGAACGTATGATGCATCGTGACCGGAAGAAATCGTATATGACTGTGATGGTGAACCGTCACTGAAGGAAACGACCAATGCAGCACCGTTCCAACCGTCACCGTATGAGTCGGCAAGGTCGAACTGCAGGTTGCAGCTGTTGGAAATCATGAAAGCACCTTCACCTGTAATATCGCCGTTGTCTCCTGACAATGCCAAAGAGAAATCAATGACTTCGGTGAGAGGGCAGTCATCAGATATAGTAACGCTATATACTGCTGAAGCAGAACCATTTGCAGCGATATCACCAAATGACTGTGTGGCGCCGTTGATGGTAGCATACGCATTTGTTGTGGTAAGTGTACCTTCAACACCTGCAACAGGATAACCGCCCAAATTGACTGCTGTGACAGTCATTTCCAAGGTTTCACCTGCCTCGTATGAGCCATTCCATGTGAAAGAGCCGAATGAAAGTGCAGGTTTGTATGCTGTTACGTGAATAAAGCTTGACCAGCTCTCTTCACCGACAGTGGCAGTAACGTAAATTGTAAACACATGACCGTTTTCGATTTCTGCAGAAGCAGTGATTACGAAGCCGTCCTTAGTCTGAGTCTCATCTGCATCAATAGGATCATAAACAACTGTAGGTGTGTTGATTGTGAGCAGTGGGTCATCAGTTGTGAGAGTAACTGTAACATCACCGTCTGACGGGTCAGCACCTACGTTCTTAATAGTCAGTGCGAGACCTGAAGTTTCGCCATAGCTTAATATGCCGTCACCGTCAAGTTCGAAATCATCAGCAACGATATACGGACCTTCAAGAGCGACAGCAGGGACTGTAACAGTGTATGGGTATTTGTTGTGACATGTGACAACAATATCAACGTTACCGCTTGAAAGGATAGGGTCAACTGTAAGATTGACAACACCTGTTTCGTCAACAACGCCTGTTCCGTGAAGCACACCGTCCTTTGAAACAGCGACTATGGAACCCGGAGCTGCAGTTACAGTATAAGTGTTCAGACCGATAGGGAAGATAGCCATGTGGCTGACTGTATTGTCGGTAGGGAGACCGCAGTAATTCATAATGGATGCATCGCCGAAGCAGTGGTAAGCCTGCCAGTAATAGAGTGGGGAAGAGTGTGTACCGTAGCTGCCGTCATGAGCATAGCATACAGCGAGGTTTCCGAACACATGAATACCGCCAACCACATTGAAGGCAGTGTCCCAGTTCATCATATCATAAACGCCATAACTTGTTTCATTATAATAAGGCATACGGCCATAAACGTTAGTCGCACCCACACCCCAATAGTAATCCTCATACCAATAAGTGCTTGGACATGAGCCGATGTATGCATACGCAC
>CALFIZ010000070.1 GCA_937877575.1 uncultured Marinilabiliales bacterium
ATCACAGAAGACAGCCGGAAAGTTTTTTCTCCAAAGTATTCTTTCAGAGACTTGAACGATGCGCTCAACCACCTGAAGCACTACTGCCCTAATCTGAAAACACCTGCAGTCTATACGTACATCTCCGGCATTGACTACGAATACCCCGTCATCTACAACGATGACATGCTCATCATTGCACTTGACATGTACCTTGGAAAAGACTATGAACCATATCGCGAAACAGGTCTGCCGATGTATAAGTCACGGCGTTACGACCGGGAATATCTGGCCAAGGACTGCATGATGGAAATCGCTGATGCACTGAATGTTGACGAATCACAATGCAACAAGCTCATCGACTGGATGATATATTACGGGAAAAACATCGAGTTCACCAAAAGGATGATTCCCGACATCGCCGACACAACTCTGCTCGGATACACATCGGCACAGATGGAATGGTGCAGGCATAACGAAACAGCTGTGTGGAAATACCTTGTATCAGACGAAAAGCTCTTTTCCACCGACATAGTCCTCATACGCAAGTTCATCGATGACGGACCGTTCACCTCACTTTTTTCACACGATTCGCCATCCTCGCTGGGAAGGTGGATTGGCTGGAAAATTGTCTCCAATTACTGTAAAAACGAAGACGTTGACATATCTCAGTTGATGCAGTTGTCTGATTCTCAAGAAATTCTAAACAAATCCCATTACAGGCCAAAACAATAATGAGCACCATGAAAACCATATTACTGACCGGTGCAACAGGAACTATGGGTTCAGCCGGGCTCAAGGAATTGCTTAAACAAAATCATCTCAAAGTCAAGCTGTTAGTCCGTCCTTCAAAAAAAAACAGGAAGAAGCTTCAATACCTATATAATAATCCATCAGCAGAAATCATTTGGGGCGACCTCACGAATTACAATGACGTTTTGAAAAGCGTTACAGGCTCAGACTATGTTCTGCACGTCGGGGGGATGGTCTCGCCGCAAGCCGACTTTTATCCTGAGGAGACATACAGGGTCAATGTTGGCGCCGCCAGGAATATTGTCAATGCGATACTGGCACAGCCCAATGCCGATGGCATAAAATTAGTGTATATCGGTTCTGTCTCACAGACAGGATTTTACGACTGGCCGAATGTGTATGGGCAAATAGGTGACAGAATAAAAACCGCCGATTTCGACCAATATGCAACCTCCAAAGTCGAGGCAGAACGCATTATTGCCGAATCGGGACTTAAGCATTGGGTAAGTCTCAGACAAACCGGAATATTATATCCCGAAATTATCAATAACGGATACACTCCGACCATTTTTCATGTTCCGTTACAGAGTTGTATCGAATGGGTTACGGTAGAGGATTCGGGACGTCTTCTTGCAAATGTCTGTCAGGATTCAGTCCCGGAAAGTTTCTGGAACAATTTCTACAATGTAAGCAGCGGCAAGGATTTCAGGATGACCAACTATGAATTTGAATGTCGTCTGCTCAAAGCCCTGCGATGTCCGAAACCGGAAGCCATATTCAATGCCAACTGGTTTGCGCTGCAAAACTTTCACGGGCAATGGTACAATGATTCCGATGTGCTTGAAGACATCCTTCATTTCAGAAGCAACGTTTCCAAAGAAGATTACTTTGAATCAATTGGAAGAAGGGTTCCTGTAATCTTCTCATTGTCGAAAGCAATCCCGCACATTGTCAAATTGGCAATGAGACATCTTGCACATCACAAAACGTTAGGCACTCTGACATGGATTAAAAACAACGATAAAGCGCATATTAAAGCCTATTTCGGAAGTTACGGGGAATGGGAGGAGATACCGTCATGGAAGCAGCTCGACCGTGGAAAGTATGTCTGGGCGCGCGGCAAAGCATATAAAACAGAAGATTTACAACATGACAACGGACAGGAATTCAACGCTCCAAAGTCCGACAATGAATATGAACTCGCTGATATGCAAACCATTGCAGAAGAGAGAGGCGGCAGATGTCAAGACCGAAAAGCCGCACGGCGACGTCCGGCTGTCGTTCGGATACTCCGTCACAGGCTGTGACTGCGGCGATGCGAACCACCGCACGTCACGTGTCATTTTCCTCAAGAAGAATGGTCGCAACTTCATCGCCGTCATGATGAAGGACGGCTGGTAC